>NZ_OX366349.1:1500000-1703908 GCF_947250775.1 Wolbachia endosymbiont (group A) of Rhinocyllus conicus
TAATTTTACGCATTAGAGCTGTTATAGCTACCATCTTCTTCTTACCACTTTCAACAAGCTTGGAATAAAAGGTGCCAAGTGCAGATTTGGACCTTGCAGCAGACATGGCAGATGTAAAGAGCTTTGAACGAACATTACTTCTACCTCCTATAATCCTTCGGTAACCAACAGTTTTACCACTTTCCCTAGGATGAGGTGCAACTCCGGCAAGACTTGCTACTTCTTTTCTACTTAAGTAACCAAGCTCTGGCATTAAACACAGAAAATCTTGTGATAACTTTTTACCTATTCCAGAAACTGTTTTAAGGATTTTTTGACGTTGTTGTAGTTCATGGCTTCCATCAATAATTTTTTGTATAGTATCATTGAGTTCGTTTATTTGACTATCGAAAAATTCAATGGTCTTCTGACAACTTTTCTTTATATGATCATTTTCAGGAGCTTCCAGTCTACACTTTTCCTGAGCTCTCATTTGCGTAATGTCATCACGACGTTGACAAAGTGCAACCAGGGTTGATTGTTCTTTTGATGTAGGTACAAATAGAGAGAGAGTTCTATGGCGTTCAAATCCATATTGAGCAAGAGCCCTCGCATCTGATTTATCAGACTTTGCTACAGTTCCGTGAGACAAGATAAAGCTTTTTACTTTACGAGTATTAGCTCGATGTACTGCAATATTCTTGTCAATAAGAAAATGTGACAAACCAAGCTCATATTTTCCTGTGTTTTCCAAAGTTACTAAAGAATTAGGTAGAATATCTGAAAACTTTTGAAATAATTGTTGCCAACCATCAGAATCATTGTCAAATTTGACAGCGTTCTTCTGTTTGTGAATTGCAACGACATTTTTAAATTTTCCGATGTCAATGCCAATAAAATTTTGATAAGATGTAACCATAATAAACCTCGATAGTTTTAGTTAATTTAAGATTGTAAACGGGTGCATATATATGTCCCAAGCAACTATTCAAACGTATCGAGAGATGGGCTAGTGTACCTTGATTTAAACGGTTGTAGTACCAATATTCTTCCGGTCGCACACGCCCATGATAGTCCTATTCCTATAGTGAGTAGGGCTATCTTTCCCTCTTATCCTCTTTTATATCACATTTTCAACTTACAAAATTCTTAATCTCTTTCTTATCAAACTTAATTTTATCTTCTTTTCCTCACTGATTTCCTTAGCTGCTTGCGCTTTTAACCATAGTGCCGTTCTGTTTAATGCTCTCACTATTGCTAATTCTATTTTTTTTCTTTCAGCGTTTACACTTTCTATACTATTAACTTCTATATGAATAGACATTTTACACTCCAGATGCTCTGATTTTCCACGTTATTCCAGACTTGTCTCTAAGTGGCGGTGAGTGTACTTTATATCTTCGATCACCTATAACAAAAACATCTCCTACTATTGGCTTTAACACATCAAACGCACTTACTTCCAACACTAAAGTTTCTCCTACAAATTGTCCTTCACCAATCTCGTATAATTTATCTGGCTGTTGCTTTAATACTTGTACCATGTACGCCTTATTTTTCGACTCATACAAAGCTACTTCTCCTAAATGGGCAAAACAATCTTTTAATAATCTCTTAATATTCTCTTGCATTCTTTCATAAGTATGCTAATAAGATATATACTAGTAGAGTTCTCTTGTGTCTCACCAACTTGTGGTTACTCTACCAGTATGTTATGCTATAGTGACTTTTACTAATGTTCCTGGTCTGTGGCACATTGGCAATGGATTTGACTGCGTATGTAAATCTGTTCCTCTATCAAATCTTCTTGGCTCTTGTTTTGCATAGAGTGGCTGTCCTAGTGTATTTACCGTCTCATTAAAATCTGCTGGTGCAAAATATGTTGTAAATGTGCTTGCTGTTCCTAGTGGAAAACAGTGCCCTGTATCTTTCTCAATAAATCTTCTCACCGTTCCTTCAGGGTCAGTTGCTTGCCCTCTATATTCCTCAAATGTGATTCCGCAGAACGTAAATCCTGACCTCATATCGTTCCTTAGCGCTGCTCCTTCTTGCCATCTTTCATATGCTTCTTTTACTTTTGCATGTGAAGTGAGTGCATCAAAAAATTCAGAGCTTACCAGTGCATGAATTCCGGTCATATATTCACCACTTAGATTATCTTCTATGTGTCTCAATACTTCCAGACACTTACGTTTTACATCAGTTGTTGCTGTTCCAAGGGCAAAATTTACTACCTTTGGTGTTATTTCAAATTCGTTGTACAGATTTAATAATTCTGACCCATCAGCATCTAAAATTATTCCTTTGAGCGCTCCCATCCGAAAATGTTCTAATGTTATCGCATGTTTGTTTCTCATTAGCTGCAAATGATCAGTTATTACATCTGCCAGCGCTTTAAGTTCACTTTCTGATCCAAATGCCCTTATTCCCTGTACTTCTTCTGGTAACACTACATCATCATGAGGAATATGTGGAATCGTAAATGTTCTTACTTTTCTTTTTCCTCTTTTTCCTACTGTTGCTGGTGCTCCTGGAACTTGCGTTGGTAGTAAACTTAATACTCCGTTTTGCTCTTCTATGGTAATATGTCTAAATCTTACTGACCTACTTGGAAACAAATTTAAATTTTCAACACGTCCATAATTTATCGGCAATATATTCATCGCATTTGTTAGTGCCGTCATGCTAAATGCTGTATTTGTAAATGGATTTTGCATCTTTCCCCCTTTAATGCTGTTTTTAAATAGCTAGTTAAACTCCCTTGCGGATGATGATCCCTCGTGCTTCAAGTTGCTTTATTGCTTCAGCTTTCTGTTCTTCAGTGATATTTGCTGGCCACACCACTGCATGATCTGCTAGTATTGCACCACGAGTAATAATTACTGCTTTGGCATTTTCCTTTGCGTTTACATCGCTTATTATCACACCTATCGCTGTTTGTGTACCATCTGTGGCAGTTGGATTTATTATCTTAATCATGTTATCTTTATCGAGAGCCACTACTGTACCAAGTTTAAGATTTTGTCCCTTTGCTACCGTTATTTGGTCTCTTGAATATAGACTTGATGTCTCATACTTTAATAGGTCACCCAGATTATTTTGTTCGGTTATACAACTCATAAAATTTTCTCCTTAATTGCTTACCGCCGCTTTTGTCAATGCTATATACGGCGGTTATAAAATTTAAATACACCGACTTTTCGCTACTTGCATCATCAAATCTTCCGGCGAATTCTGTGATATTGCACTCAGTATCTCTGTCTTCTTCGTTCGCTCTGCTAGCAGTTCCATTAAAACTTCCCTTGCTTGCTCAACACTTACGCCCTGCTCAATAAATTCTCCTATCTTTTCTGGCATTCGTGATAAGTTACATAAACGTATTAATTCAAGAACTTCAGTACGATACTTAGTTAAATTGTCAGTTTCTAGGTCATTTGTAGTTTTTTCATTCATAGTAATATCCCCTTTTTTATTAATAGATTTAAACTCAGAAAGAATTGTCATTCCATCTGCAAGACCTATTTCTATTGCTTTCTCGCCAAAATATAGCCCTGCCTCTGTTGATTTAATCTTTTCAATTGAAAGACCTCTGTTTCTTGCTATTAGCTGCACAAACATTTCATATAGTCGGTCTACTTCTTTTTGTAAGCTTTCCAGACTTTCAGACGTCATTGGCTCATGTGGGTTTAAATCATTCTTTCGACTACCAGCAAAGATTGTAGTGTACTTAATACCTTGCTTTTCATCAAACCTACTTTGATCTATATGACTTGCTATTACTCCTATACTCCCAACTCCTGAAGTGCGGGTGAGAAAAATCTTTTCAGCGCTAGAAGCTATGGCATATGCAGCAGAATATGCATCATCATTGGCCATTGCAATAATCCTCTTTTTTCCTCTTGCACTATAGATAAAATCAGCTAAGTCAAATACTCCATTTACTTCTCCTCCTGGACTGTCTATGTCAAGTAGAATCGTCTCTATGCTTTTATCTTCTAAAGCACTCTCTATCTCTTCATGAATATTTTCATACGAAGTCATGTCTAAAATATGATCAAAAACTTCTGTTTTTTTAGTCAAAACTCCATAAATACGTATTATTGCTATTCCTTTTGGGTTTATATGAAAATGCTTTAAGTTCTTAAAGATAGGTTGTTTGCTGTTATATAATGATAGTAGTTCAAAGCTTCTTCTCTCTACCATTACTGGTTTATTTATCCACACCACTTCCTCCCCTTATTCTACTTTATGATTAACATCAGAATCGAAACAAAGTCCAAAAGAATTAGCTCGCTTTTGATCTTCTGCTATTTCTTGGTCAATTTCTTCTACATCGTAACCCATTTCTGATACTACTTCTGCTCGACTTTTGAAGCCATTTCTTACTGCCATCTGCTGTGCTTGCTGGTCTTTCAGTGGATCTACCCAATCAAATCCCTGTGGTATCCATTTTACTTCTTCTTTCGCTGCTTTTGCCACTTTTTCATCTATATTCAGTTCTCCACAAAGTACTGCTAATTCTAGCCATCTATTCCATACTGGTCTGCAAAACTGGAACACTATAACGTTATGCTGTAACATTGCGCACCTTCTGCGAAACTCTATTAATCCAGCTCTGATTGATGAATAATTAACACCGGTTAAATCTCCTGTTAGTTGCTCATATGTTATCCCTGTACCAATCGCTATTGCCCTGAGTTGCTGTCTTATAAACGCTTCATAACTTCCTCCAACATCTGACGGTTCTGAAAATTTTATATCTTCTCCTGGGTCTAAAAGCTGCATTGTTCCTGGCTCTAAACCTGATAGTGCTACTCCTTGCTCATTACTTTCACCTTCTCCTAAAATATTTGCCTCAGGATCAAGTCTCGTAATAAACCCTGCAAACATCGCTGCTGTCTTTTTTCTCACTAATTCTGCATCATCATATTGATCAAGTTCATAAAGCTTTAGCAGTATATTAGAAAGCCATGGCTCTCCTCTAATTTGCCCAGGTCTTAGTGGTCTATAGATATGTAAAACATCGTTTGCTGGTACTCTCACTGACTCTCCAAACGTACTTTCACCAGGGTGTTCTTTAAATAGGTAGTATGCTTCTCTTTTCCCAAGCCTGTTAAACTCAATCCCGTTTCTTATTACATTACCATTTCCTAAAGTTTGATTTGTTTTATTATCTAAATGTTCAGACTCAAGTACTTGCAGTTGTAATGGTACAGAAAATCTATCTTCCAGCTTTCTCGTTCTTAAACGTACAAAACATTCTCCTCCCTCTATCATACTTCTGCATACTAGAGCTTGTAATCCATAAAAATCACTTACTCCGTTACTGTCTGCTTCATCTGTCCATCTTAGCCATAATTCTTGCACCTTCTTTCGAAATTCTCCATCTCTTGCTTTTGATTGCGGTTTTATTCCTGTTCCAATAGAGTTACTCACTATGGTATCAATGATATTTGCTGCATATGGATTTTTTCTCACCATATCACGTGATCTACTACGTAAAGTTTCAAGGCTTTGAGACAGCAAATTGTTTATACTTCCTAACTCTGGTTGAAAGTGAAAAAATCTTCTTCCTGAGCCTGACGCATCCCAAGCAGAACTTTTGATTTTTGGCTTACTAAATAGTTGTTTGAAATTTTTCAGCATCATACTAACCAAAATTCTCTTAATTCTTTCAAAGTTCCGTTAAATTTATTTCTGTCACATTTTCCGATTCCTTCTACTTCATGTGGCTCTGGACTTGTTTTACCGTCAGTATATTGCCATAAAATCCAATCATTCCAGCCTTTTGGTAATGTGAGCTCTTTTCTCCAGCTTGCTATCCATAATGGACATTTTGTCAAAGTTGGCGTGGCAAAATCCTTAAGAAAATAGCTACTGCCATAAATTAGGGGTAATCTTCCTGTTACTTCTTCAACTCTCTTTACAAATTCCTCAGCTTGCTTAACTGTAATATTTTTGCCACTTTTGTTTTCTTCAATATCCAGCGCAAGTATGGTATTTTTGCTTTCGCCTACCGTTTTTAGAAAATGATCAGCTTGATTCTTGCCGTTTCCTTCTGTGCCAAAATGATATGCTCCCCAGAGTAATCCTTCTTCTTCAGCTTTCTTTCTTCTCTTCGCATACTTTGAATCCACATATTTTAGCCCTTGTGTTGCCTTGTGAATTACTCCAACTATACCATTCTCTTTAGCTAACTCAAAATCCACATTTTCTTGCCAATGTGACAAATCTATTATTCCATTTACTGGACTCTCTCTATTCTCCCATAGTTTTATAAAAGTTTTTAATTGCTCTAAAAATTCAGAATATTCCTCTTTTACAACTTTTCTCAGAAAATTTTCCCTCATATAACTCCTTTATTTGTTGCAAAAATAATCTTTCGTTTAGGCTTCATTCCAGCAATCTTTAGTTCACCTTTGATGCGTTGTCTGAGGCTGAGCAAATCATTTATCTGAACTTCAGCATATCTCACAACATGGTCACCATATGCAATTGATACCACTCTTTCGCCACTCTGAAGCTTCTTTATTGCTTGTTCAACTTGAATTAAATAATCTTCGTTATACATTTATTGCTTGCTGATCCATTTGCTTTTGACTATTTTCTTTGATTTTTTACTTTCTGGTTTTTCACTTAAACTATTCCATTTACTCTCTGGCCATCTGTCTATTCCCAGTGCTATCGATGCAGCTCTTGCATAAATTCGGCAATCTAGTACTTCATTTCTTTCTCTTACCTTTTGCCACTCTTGTTTAGTGTATCCTTTTACTACTTTGCTGACTAATTGCTCTGCCGTTAGTTGCTTAAAATATTCAGGTGCATACTCAGGAAAATGACAATATCCTGCTGGCACTTTTTCTTTTTCCCCGTTTTTTAAAACATTAAGTAGCTGAAAAAGCTCTGACTTTAATATCGATACTCCTACTGGCCAGAGCTTTATTCCTCTCTTTAGCTTTTGACCACCAACTGTTATATCAACTCTACTTGGGCTACTCAGCGGCACTAGTGCTTTATTTACACCTTTCACTGCCATTACTCTTCCAGACCCTTGATGACTTCTCACCCAGTTGTAAACTTCCTGCGTTGCATACCCTGCATCAACTGCCATCATGCTTATCATATATTCAAGATCATTTTCACCGATAAAATGATGATTGAGTAACTCTGAAAGCTTTCCCCATACTTCTCCTCCTCCAGTATCACCTTCAAATACTCGGTAGTCTATTGACCAACTTTCGCGGCTTTTTCCCCATGCTACAACTTCTACTTCTAAACGATCTTTTTGGACATCAACACCTGCTGTGAGAACTACTTCGCCTTTTGGTACTGTGCCAATCTGAAAAAATTCTCTCCTGTTAAATAATTGCTTCCAGTCTGGTACTTCTCCTTTATCTACCCAAGTTTCTCCTAAAGTGGTATTTATCCAAACTTTCAGTGATTGTTCGCTTTCCTTTGCATGAAGAAAATCTTCTACTGCTTGTTGCCAACTATACCAGCCAACTGGACTATAAAGACTGGAAAGATGAAATCCTTTTTTCTCACCTTTTACTCTATTAGTAGGCCTCCATTCTCCACGCTCAAGCATCTCTGTCTTTTGATGATTTTCTATTTTGCCGCTACATTCAGTGCAGACATAATGTGCTGTTCTTGAGTCGTTGTTTTCCCATTTAATTTGTGACCATTTCAGAACTTGATAGTAATTACAATATGGACATGGTACAAAAAAATATCTCTTATCTGTTGCTTCAAATTCTTTCTCAATTCTGCTTATTCCATGAATCGTTGGTGTCGATACTAAAAAAATCTTTCGCCGTGCAAATGTATTAGTACGGGCTATGCTGAGTAAAACTGGATCTCCTTCACCTCCCGAATCTCCTGGATAGGCATCTATCTCATCAAGAAAGAGGTATTTTACTGGCATAGATCGGAGGCCTACACTGCTGTTTGCTCCAGTTATTACTACTATTCCACCTGGAAATTCCTTACTTTGCACAGTATTGCCCGAATCTCTTGACCTTGGGTCTTTTACTTTACTTTTTAAACATGGTGTACTCTCTATTAACGGCGCAAATCTTCCTTTTGACCAGCGTTTTCCCATTTCAACTGTTGGCTGTACTACTAGCATTGGACCTGGTGTTTGATCGATGATATAGCCAATCCAATTGTTACCAGCTTCTGTTCCTCCAATCTGCGCTCCTTTCATGAATACTACTTTTTCTGCTGGTGAGGACGGAGATAGTGAATCCATGATTTCTTTTAAATAAGGAGTTCTCTCTGTTCTCCATTTACCTGGCTCTGATGCTGCAGTTGCTGCTAAAACTCGATACTCATTCGCCCACTCTGATACTTTAAGTTGCGGGTCTGGTCTTAAACCTTCAGAAAATGATGTGGCGTATATCATATCACTAGCTCTTCACCATCATTAGATGATATTTCCACATCACTTAAATTAGGACTTATGCTCTCACTTGTTTTCTCACTTTCAAGTTCAGTAAACATTTTCTTTTCAAGTGCTTCTTCTATATACTTCTGAATTAAATTACTCATTATTATTGCAGCTATGAGCGCAACTATTCCTACCATTACCGCAGCTATAATGTTAGGGTAAATTCCCACTATCGCTATTGCACATACTGTTATAGAGACACAGACGATATTGATGTATTTCTTTATTTTTTTGTCTGCTATTTTCCTTTCTTCAAAATATTTATTGCTCAATAAATGAAATGTCGGAAAGTTGTCATTTTTTCCAAATAAAACTATATCTTTTTCTTTGCTTAATAACTTTATCAGTTTTATGTTATTTGTTGTTATTGCGTACTCAAAAACATCTGTAGCATCTGCTCTTTTCTTTAGCAGTAATTTTACTATATTAAAATGCCTATTTATTGCCGCAAGATATATAGCTGATTCTCCTTTATTGTTTAAAATATCTACTTCAACTCCCTCTTCCAAAATCGCTTCTAGGAACTCCTCGTATCCTTTTTTTGCAGCTAAATGAAGTAAACTGTTTTTATCTTCTCCATATTTATTACTCACTAAAACTTCCACTATATCTTGTTTATTCCCTTCTCTTGCATAACAAAATGGTGTTTTGCCATTATCATCTCTAATCAAAGGATCTATGTCTTTTCTTGTTAATAAGATTTCTATGGTTTTGAACTTATCTGCATAATGTAGTGGCGTTTTATTTTCATAATCTTGTAAATTGACCTTGGAGTTCGACGCATTTATTAAACACCTTACAATATCTAAACATAAATCCCGTTCATCATAGTTGCTAATGCTTACAGCATTGTGAAGAGGTGATAACTTTGTTGAATTTCCTCCACTGCCAGTCCTATTCACATTTGCATCAAGGTCTACTAGTTTTTTTACTACTCCTATTCTCTTGTTGTTTACTGCATAATGAATTGCTGCATGATTTCTCACGTCAAGAACATCTTTGTCCGCATTTCCTTCTCTAATTAAAATTTCTACTATTTCTTCATGTCCAGCTCCTGCTGCTAAGTGTAATGGGGTATGTAGTAGAGCATTCTGTTCATTAACATTAACCCCTTTGTCGAGTAAAAACCTTACAGCATTTGCTTCATTCAACATCGCAGCTAAATGAAGTAAGCTATCTTTCTCTGATCCGTATTGGCTTTGTTGCATCGCTAGCTATGATGGATTAAAGATAAAAAAGATGGAGAATATCAGTAGCTTATTATTCTGGTATTTATAACAAGAACGGTCAGTGAATACCTAAATTTGAGTAAAAGAAATTTCACTACCACTCACTAATCCGGCTAAAATTCAAGAATTTCAATGCTTTAGCTATTTTCAATAGAATTAAGTTTATTAATATAAATAATAAATTACTATTCTTAAATTTGATCAGATTGATTGCAAAAAAACAAGATTTTCAATAGGTTGCTTATAATCCTAGCTATAGTTAGCCTTTCATAAGTAGCGATGCAACAAAGCCATCCGTATTTGTGATTGATTAGTGCTTGTAATATTTCTTCTCTTGCACAAGAGAGCGCACTTTTACCATCATCATCAGTAATTAGTGGATTAATATTTTTCCTGTTCAGTAAGAGCGCAACCATGCTAAGCTCGTTAATTTCTACTGCATAATGTAATGGTGTTTTTCCGTTTAACCCTCTGACATTAACATCCACTCCAGGTTGATTAATGAGACACTTTATTAATTCTAAAACAGACATTATAAAAATTTAGCGTTAGATAATTCTTGGAGTGAGTTTGTAATCTCTTCAGTTAGCGTCTTATGAATCTTTTCAGTCTCACTCAGTGATGCAAGTAGTGCTGAAACTCTATTTGGAATATTAAGCAAATTATTACGGACAACTCTTGCTACATTAAATGCTTCGTTTTTCACTTCCTCTACTGCTACAAGTTCTCCTATCTCAGCCCTAGCTTTTGCCTCAAGAAGTTTACCTCGTTCCATTTCATTTTTTATTCGAGTTTTTAGCAACATCGTGGAAAGGTTACTTGTATTTTCGTTTTCTGGATTTTTTCTCCTCAGTGGCTGACTTGGATCTCTTATTGCTGCTACCGCTTCATTTGCTTGCTCTCGGTCGATCAAACCATCCTCCAACTCAACTATTCCTTTTTTTACTAAATAACAGACATATTGCTTTGATACTCCTATCTCTCTTGCCCATTCTGTTTGTGTGATCTTTTCCACTTTTTTTGCTTCTTTTTTACAAATTTTCTTCTTGAATCTCTGAAAAAGTTTTACCAGTACCGGCTAAAATGGCATCTCTTCCCGTGTATACTTGCCAACGTTTTATGGTTACATCTACAAATTTTGAATCTAGCTCTATTGTCCTACAAATTCTTCCTGTTCTCTCACATGCAATCAGTGTGCTGCCAGAACCGCTAAATGGATCAAGTACTATGTCTCCTGGTCTACTGCTATTAACTATTGCTCTCTCCATTAGCTCTACTGGCTTCATTGTTGGGTGCAGTGAGTTATGTATTGGCTTATCATAAAACCATAGATCACTTTGATTTCTACCTCCATGCCACTCACGTTTATTGCCACTTTTCCATCCATAGAGCATTGCTTCATATTGTCTCTGATAATCAGATCTTCCTAGCGTAAAGTGATTCTTTGCCCAAATGATAAATGTCGACCATTTTCCTCCTGCCTCCTCAAATACTTTTTGCAACGTTGAAAACTCTGATGATGATATGCAGATGTAAATTGCACCTTTCGTATATGCTAAAATATGGGAACAGATGTCATAGAGAAAAAGTTCGTACTTTTCACCTTGATTATCATTTAATATCTTTTTATCTTGACTATTACCATAATCAACGTTATATGGAGGATCACAAACAGTAATGTCTGCCATTTTATCATCTAACAGCGCTTTATATGATTCAACTACAGAGCTATCACCACAATAGATTCGATGATCACCTAAAATCCAAAGATCACCTGATTTTGTTACTTTTTTGTCATCAACAACTAAGTCAGAAAGATCTTCTTTTTCACTATCTAAATCATCAAGGAAATGTTGAACTTTTTCTAATTCAAATCCTGTCATTTTAAGATCAAACTGTAAATCTTCTAATTCTTGAATTTCCACCTTCAAAAGATCATCATCCCACTTTGCCCAATTAGCTGATTGATTTGCCAGTAATCGAAAAGCTTTGGTTTGTGGTTCATTTAGATTATCACTTAAGACTACGGGAATACTCTCCATACCAAGTTTTCTTGCTGCTTTAAGTCTTAAATGACCATCAACCACAGTTCCATCGCTTTTTACAACTATTGGTATACGAAAGCCAAATTCCCTGATTGAAGCACACATTCTGTTTACTACGTCATCATTTTTACGTGGATTACGCTCATATTCGACTAGATTTTCAACAGGATAGTAGTGGATTGCTAAATTCATATAATTACTGTACTAATTAAAAAGTTAATATTCAAAATATCTCTGACGCTAAAGAAGGCCTGGGGTTGAACCCACCAAACCCGCCAGTATGGCCGAAAGGACCCACTTTTACGGTATTTTTTATGTGTTAAAATCTTTACCAAGATTCATAGCGTAAAACATTAATGCCAAAGCATCCCCCTCATTATCATCTCTAGGTGAAAAACTTTTTTCACGTATCGCTTCAATAACTTCACTCTTACTTGCATTGCCTTTGCCTGTTATAAAGCGTTTTATAGTTTTAACATTAACACCTTTGTACGGCACATGATGTTCTTCACACCAAGCAGAGAGAACAGCCAAAAACCCACCGTAGCAATGAGCTGCATCAGTTCCTAGATGTCTTCTCACTTCTTCAAAATACACTGCAGTGAACTCATGTTTCAAAGAATTAAGCCAATTACGAAAATTCAAGAAGCACATGCCACCTCCGCTAAAACGGCTACCATGAAAACTTTTGCTTCCACTTTCAATTACTCCATTGGTTAGAATTGCCCAGCCTGTCTGTTTACCGAGGTCCAGTGTTAGGATTGACATTATTTAAAACACTGATTCCAAAATATCGTCTGGTTCCTACAACGTACTATCAAAAAGCGGTTTATAGTTTTTTTGTTGGCCAACAACGGAAATCCAAGAATCTTATGCTACTTAACTAGAGAGAGGTTGCATTTCATTCTCCCCTTAATAATATAAGTTCAACTTTTTTCGAAAAAGTGTTCAGTTTTTTTGTTCTCTTGTTTCATCAATAAACTCACCAGAAAATTTTATAAACCATTGCAATAGTTGCAACTGCTGTACGTGTACACTTCTTCAAAAAACATTGAACTATATTAATTAAGGCAACTGGAGAGTTTATGTATTCACAGGATCATTTTTCAACAAAAGGGACAGCAGACCTAAAAACACAGCTTTTACAAAATATCAGATCTTGTCTTTCGTACTTATTACCTTACGGAACTTTTCACAAAAATGAGTTTCAAGTAGGTGATATCTGGGGTAATAAAGGAAAAAGTTTAAGAGTAGAACTGAGTGGCAGTAGAGCCGGTCTATGGAATGATTTTGCAACTGGAGAAGGTGGTGATATTATCGACCTTTGGGCAGCTGTGCATAGAAAGAATGCAAGGACAGAGTTTTCTGAGGTAATAGTTTCAATAAGCGAATGGCTTGGCAAACAACACACTAGAGAAAAAAAGAGTATCAAAGATCTAGAACAGTACATGACTTACAGCTGGAATTATTACGATGAAGACAACCAGATTATAGTTATAGTTTACCGTTATGACCCTCCTGAAGGAAAGAAAGAATATCGTCCATTTGATGTTAAAACGTTTAATTATGCTTCACCAGAAATAAGGCCTCTATATAATATACCAGGCATTTTAAAATCTGATAAAGTTGTTCTAGTTGAAGGAGAAAAATGTGCTGAAGCGCTGATAGAACAAGGAATTACTGCAACAACAGCGATGTCTGGAGCAAATGCACCTATTGAGAAAACAGATTGGACTCCACTTAAAGGTAAACACATTATTATATGGCCAGACAATGATGAAGCAGGTAATAAATACGCAAAAAATGCTGAAAAAAAGCTTTTAGAGATCGGAGTTGCATCACTTGTTGTTCTTAAGATTCCACAAGGTAAACCGAAAGGGTGGGATGCTGCAGATGGTGTACAAGAAGGTATAAATATTTCGGAATTCATCGAAAAAAAATCTACAAAAAAGCCACTTAACATTTTAGATTGGAGTGTGAGTCGTTATTTAGGTCCAGTACCAATACAAAGGTTTCTTGTTGAAGGTTTATTCCCTTTAGGTGTTACCTCAATAGTAGCTGCTATGGGAGATACAGGTAAAGGTATGCTTCTTCTTGATCTAGCACTTAAAGTTGCAAGTAACGCAGATCAAACATGCGGTTTTGGTCCACTTGTGACAGAACATGGATCAGTGGTAATTTTTTCAGCAGAAGATGATGCAGATGAAATACATCGTCGTCTCGATCGCCTTGATCCTGAAGGTAAAAGGGCAGAATATCAAGATAGGTTGTTTATTGTACCTATACCAAATACAGGAGAACCTTTTTCTGTAGTAAAAACTAATATGCGTGGCAAATGTCCTGAAATTTCAGAAAAGTTTGCAGATATCAGAGCACAATTAAGCTCGATTAACAATTTAAAACTTATTGTTTTTGATCCATTAACATCATTTGTCCATGCAGATATAAATGCGGATCCAGAGATGGGATGGTACACAATGGGGTTACTTGCTAGTTTGGCAAGTGAAACAGGAGCAACTACAATTGTAGCACATCACATGAGAAAACCTAAATGTGGAGGACCAATCACAACTGTAGAGCAAGCAAGAGAGGCAATAAGAGGAACTACTGCACTTGTTGATGGAGTTAGGTGTTCTTTTGCATTATGGCCTGCTTCTGCAGACAATCAAAACATTGTATTTGAGACATTCAAGATGAATAAAGTTAATAATGCAGTATATCAAGGAGCTATAGTTAAATCTAATGGGTCAACAGATAGGAGTATAAGAACTTACTTGCGTTCTTCAACTGGCTTGCTTGAGGATATATCTGAAGAATTTAAGCTCAAAAAAATATCTGATGAATACTTAAAAAAGATACTTGTGCAAGCTATAGCAGTTTCAGCAGAAGAAGGGCACCCATTTACGCATACAGGTGGACCAGGGGTGTTTAAACAGCGGCATAGATTACCAGCTGCATTTCATGATATTAGTAGGCATAAACTTGAATACCTAGCACAAAGCTTATTAAACGAGCGTAAGATAATTAAAGGCATGGCTACACACTCAAAAGAAGATAAGTGGCTTGATATACCAACAGGACCATTTGCTAAGGGTAAAGGTGATTTTAATGTAGGTGCAGGAAAGTTTGAAGTAGTTAACTTTTGAAAATTGTGAGCTTTTTTGTCTCTAGAAAGTACAGCAAAAATGATTTCCGGACTTACCCAATTTCCAACGTTTCCGGAGAATTTACCAAGTTTTGGAAATGAGATTGTATTGCAGCTAACTTATTGAAATTCGCCAACTTTCAGCTACTAAACATAAATAATGTTACGTTTCCATTTTTAAAAAATTTAGTCAATTTGGTAACACTCAAACCCGCTAGAATAGCTGCTTTCCAATTTCCGAAAACCTATATATTATATAATATATGTAAATAATACATACGTAGATATATAAAGTAATATAAATAAATATTAGAATAGAAACACATACTACTAGTGTCATGAAAACTAACAAGAAAAAATGCCAGTAATTATTTTTAAAACGATTCTTGACTTACTGAAACTTCAAACCTCATAAAAAGGCATTACTTTTACCAAAATTTTTATTTATTACCTGTGATTATGTTTTTTTTGTTGATTGCAGAGAAAATTTTTCAAGCCTAAAGAACAAATGGTTAGAGATTTTTTGAAAGGTCATTTCTGCAATAGCCAATTCTTGTTACCTCTACCATAAGGACGGTGACAAAATTTCCTTACCCTTTAAAACTCTTTAAGAGGTCCTTATAAACACTATTTGTAATTCAGATAAAGAAGTCATCTTTTTTTTAATTAATGCTTGTAAATCTCTTAAAAGCTCAAATAGAAGGCATTCTAAACAATTCTATTGTTACAAAATAAACTTACAAGTAAGTTTACCGTTATTTTTATTCACTGTAAAGAAAAAAAATTTATATGAATGCCTTATTGAGAAAACTTAAAACGGAAATAACTCAAAGAAGAACTAGTCTCCAATATAAAAACATCTATAAGTATGTCTGAACAAATTTTGCAGATGGGGGATGCTTTAACAAAAAACACCTGAATATCAATAAGTTAATTTTTCTACATAGGGGACTGAGTTTCTTCCATGCCCTGCAAGATTGAGTCAATAGACTTCATTCTTAAGCCATATAACTGTTTATGGAGCTTTATGAAGTCTAAAAATAAATACTCTAAGATTAATTATATATTAGTTAAAAAGGTAAGAGATTATGCTAAATACATGAAGTCTTTCAGATGTTTTGCTCATGACACTCTTGAAGATATAGAACAAGAACTTTTTTGTGAGATCTGGCCTTGCCTCGAGCAACATGAGAAAAGCAAAAGCAGTTTTTCCTACTTTGCAGACAAAGTGATCAAAAATCGTGTTGTTAACCTTATAAACAAAAAACAACGTATGAAATATGGTGGAGATATTACCTTTCTTGACAATGAAATCTTGGATAGTTTAGTTGATAAAAATTGTGATTTTGAAAGCAAAGTTGCAGCATGTTCAGATGTTGAAGATCTTATTAAACAGTTACCACCACGTTGGCAAGATCTTTGTGAAAAACTCAAAGTTTATAATGTAGCTGAAGTTTCTGAAATTACTGGTTTATCGAGAACAACCATCTACAAGATTCTTAAACGAATAGGTGAAAAATTTCCACATCTAAAAACTTATATCTCGTAAAAAATAGTGAACACATATGCGCTAAATGTTGAACTTATATATATAGGGGGTAAAAACTATGACTCTAAAAATAATAAATAACGAAGAAAGAATAAAAACAGTCACAGGTGTGAAAATGGTAATCTTTGGACCTTATGGAATCGGTAAAACTAGCCTGCTTAAAACTCTTGTTGAATCGACAACGCTTTGCCTTGATTTTGAAGCAGGACTTCTTGCTGTTCAGGATTGGAAAGGAGATTCAATCAATATTCGCACTTGGAATGAAGCTAGAGACATTGCTTGTCTTATTGGTGGGCCTAATCCTGCGCTGAGGTCTGATCAAGCATACAGCCAAAGACACCATGAACATGTATCTGGTAAGTATAAAAATCTTCTTTCTGAAGTTTCTAAATACCGATGCATCTTTGTGGACAGTATAACCGTTGCTTCACGTTTATGTCTATTATGGGCAAAAATGCAACCTGAAGCTTTTTCTGAGAGATCGGGAAAACAGGATATGAGAGCTGCCCATGGATTACTTGCTCAAGAGATGATGGCTTGGCTCAATCAATTTCAACATATCAGAGACAAAGACACTATCATAGTTGGAACATTAGGTCAATATCTCGATGACTGCAATCGTCCAATTTGGCTACCTCAATGTGAAGGAGCTAAAACCGCTAGTGAGATTCCAGGCATTGTTGATGAGGTGATCAGCATGGTTGGAATTAAGAAAGATAATGGCACAGAAGTACGTTCATTTGTCTGTCATAACATTAATTCTTGGGGATACCCAGCTAAAGATCGAAGTGGTTGCCTTAATATGGTTGAAGAGCCGCATCTGGGTAAATTACTTGCGAAAATTAAAGCCAAAACTTTGGCTCCTATTGTTTAATTAAAAATTGGAGAAATTATTATGGAACAAAGCTTTTTCAATATCGGTCAAAAAATTCCCTTTTTCAGTGTGAAAGAATACTTGAATGATCAATCGCCAATACCAGAAGATATAATTTCACCAAGGATTTTAACAAAAAGAGGTCTATTGGTGCTGGGTGGCCCACCTAAAATCGGCAAAAGTGACTTTTTGATCTCTTGGCTTGTTTACATGGCTGCTGGTAGATCATTTCTCGGTATGACACCAAGTAGACCTTTGAAAATCTTCTACATGCAAACTGAAATTGAGTATGAATATATGAAAGAACGGTTGCAACAACTTCAACTGGATAACGAACTTTTGAATGTAGCTGCCAATAACTTAATTATCACGCCAAGAGTGCAATTATCATTTAGTAGTGAAGAAATAGATGAAATTAAAAATGTTGTTAAAGAGCGTTTCAAACCTGATATTATTGCGATTGATCCTCTTCGTAACATTTTTAACTCAAGTGAATATGGTAATGAAAATGACAACAGCGCTATGCTATTCTTTTTGCAAAAAACGCTTGAAAGACTGAGGAACATTATTAATCCAGATGCAGGTATAATCCTCACCCACCACACAAAAAAACTGTCCAAAAAGATGCTGGAAGAAGATCCATTTCAAGGCCTAAGCGGTGCTGGATCTTTACGTGGATTTTATAGCACTGGCATGGTGATGTTTGCTCATGATGAAGAAAGCACTACCCGTCAAATAGTGTTTGAGCTGCGAAATGGTGAACGTGTGGCAAGCAAGCTTGTCGATAAGATAAATGGTCGTTGGAAACTTGTAGACCAATGGAGTTGATTCTTTTTTTTACTTAATTTATAGGGAACAATATGCTAACAGATTTTTTAACTGATTTTAATAACGCGAAACTGCAGAGCAGTCTAATACCGAGAGGTACAACAGTCAAGGTAAAAATGGCAATAAAGCCTGGAGGTTATGAAAATTGGTTCACGAAAAGCTACACTACTGGCAGCATCTATTTAAACGCTGAATTTACTGTCACTGAAGGTCTATATGCAAAACGTAAGATTTTTCAAGTAATTGGCATTAAAAGTGGCAAAGCAAGCGTTGAAGAAGAAGATGTTTGGGCAGAATCTGGTCGTTCTATGCTTAGAAGTATTTTAGAGTCAGCACGGAACATTCATTCAAATGACACTTCAGAAAAAGCAGTTATTGCTAGAAAAGTCAACTCTATAGCTGATTTTAACGGGTTAGAGTTTACTGCAAAAGTTGGTATTGAAGCTGATCGATATGGAGAAAAAAACAAGATTGCTACGGTTATTATCCCAGAGCAACCTGAAGTTGATTGGGTGCCATTTTAAATTGTGTCTTTTAGAATTGGAGGACTTATGGAATTTTGTATTACTGGAGAAATGGAATTTTTACTACTGCATAACATCAAAGCATGTTTATTTTATTTACTGCCTGGCGGTAAATTTTTCAAGAAGAAATTCTATATTGGAAATATCAGTGGAGATCAAATTATAGTTGAAGTTGCAGGCGGTAAGATAGGAAGCTGGTATGGCCTAAATAGTGGAAACAATGGTAATATTGTCACACTTTGGAGTTTAGTTGCTGATAAAGCTGGACTTTCTGGAGTTATAAACAAATGGCTCAATAAACATATAACTGCAAGATATAGTTATCTTGACGAGAATAACAAAGTGATAGCATATGCATATCTCTACAGAAACAATTACAGACATGTTTGGTATCCGAAAACTTCTGGCAAGGGCTTAAAACCACTATATAACATACCTGGTATTATTAGGTCCAATGAGCTAGTAATAGTAAAAGGAGAGAAAAGAGCTGAAGCCTTAATAGAGCACGGAATTATGGCAACAACTGTGATGCTTGGTGTATATGGATCTATCAGTGAAACTGATTGGTCTGTATTAACTGGTAAACAAGTAATAATTTTGCCGGATAAGGATGAAAAATATGCTGAAAAGATTGCTGCTGAACTAGCTAATTTAGGAATATTGCACAGTATACCTGAGGGGTATGAAGAAGGGATAGATGTGAAACAACTATTTGCATCAAACCAAATGAATATACAAGCATTTCCAGCTAGACAATATTTAAAAGATAAATCCCCATTACCAAAAGACATAATTTCACCAAGGATTTTAACGCCTGGAGGAATGCTATTACTAGGAGGAGCACCAAAAGTAGGAAAAACCGACCTCTTACTCTCTTGGTTAGCATATATGTCCGCAGGATTACCATTTTTAGGCATGATTCCATCTAAACCATTGAAAATATTCTATCTTCAAACTGATATTGAGTATCACTACATTAAGGAGCGGCTGCAACAACTGGAATTTGATGAAAAATCTTTAGAATTAGTATCAGAAAATTTAATTATTACTCCAAAGACAAAGCTACTTTTAGATTCTGAAGGAGTAGAAAAAATCGGTAATATTATGGCAAAAACATTAAATGTAAAAGAAGTAGATATTATTGCTATAGATACGCTACGCAGTATTTTTGATTTTAATAAATACAAAGAAGAGAATAGCAATAGCTCCGTGTTCTGTTTTTTTAAAGATAGAGTTGAAAAGTTACGAGCGATGACAAACCCTAGATGTGGTATTATCTTAACGCACAATACCAAAAAAGTATCAAAGAGATCATTGTCAGAAGAGCCATTTCAAAGTTTCAGCGGTGCTTCTGCCTTAAGGAGTTTATATACTTCAGGCGTGATGATGATGAAAGATAATGAACAACACAAATTGATATTTGAACTGAGAAATGGTGAATCTATTCCAGCTATGCAGATTAGCAAAGTAAATAGCCAGTGGTGCAGCACTTGTGCTACTTCTTAAGGCTGAGAGTGGAAGGATTAAGTCTATAGCCATATTCCTTGATACCTATTCCAGACCATGGTAGAGTTTGAATAATATCATCTCTTTTTACATTCATGCCTAAGGTTATAGCTAACTTATCTACCATGGTTCTTTGCATTCTATTTATCGGTTTACGAATTTGTTGTTCAGCATCGGAAATATTTCCCAGGTAATCTGCAATTTGTTCAATAGTTAATGCTTTATGTTGCCCTGAAGAAATGCCTTCTTTAAAATCGCACCAGAATTGTTCAAGAAGAACAAAAAAGATATTCATTCCTAACTTAGATTGCTTATTGACAACCTCTATGTCATTGATATAAATGCCACCGTTTTTGATTCGTAATTGCAGAATCTTTTCTTGAGTTGCTAGTTTGGTTTGTTGTAGTGGAATATAAGGATAGCAATTTAGCGCCTGAAAAGAAACGTTAGGTAATAACTTTGGTACTCCTTTTTCAACTGTTTCATTTAATATTTCATTTAAAGTTCGATATCCACAAATTAAATCAGCCATGGGAATAATGTACAGGTTTAACAATGGTTTAAGGTTTTTTTCATTGAAACTGATCAAAACAGTAGGATTAGTTTTGAGCTTATCTAAAGTTAGATATGATTTATCAGAACAACAATCCGGAATAATTAAGCTGACAAGGCTTGTGCCAACAATAACATAATAAACCCCTGTTGCTACTTTATTCGAAGTGATGTTCAAATTTGCCAATTGTTCTTCAAACCATTCAATAACTTTCAAATGATTAACATTTATCTCTAGAGAATGGTAACGTTGCTTCTCATAGGTATCAGGCAGGATATCACGATTACATAGGTCACACATTATTGGGTCATCATATTCCTCATCGTAGTCACTTGCGATTTCTAGTCTATTGTTACAGAAAGAATCTATTACACGAAAATCAGAATCATCTGTATCATTAGCACAGACTATAAAATAATATTCTCTTAAACTTAAAAACCCAAGGCTTGATAAGTATTGTGCAACTTCTAAAAAATCCTGACTAGGTGAATCATGAGAAGTATTCCACTCAAGCAGGTTAGTAATTATTTGCCGATAGACAGTAGTATTGTGCTTTTGACAAGATGGTAAGTCCATACGTATTCCTAAACAACAACTTAAAATCTTCACGTTCTTTTTTATCAAGTACGTGCTCTGAGTAGTTAATTGCTATATAGCTTGAGTCCTGTACTCGAAAGGATAAAGTAACCTTTTTGTTTTTAAATATCACCTTCACATATTGAATAAGGGAGACCTCATGTAACACACTACCAACTGAAGGTTCTAATATGTTCAACCACTTTTCAACTTCATTTGTATTTAATGTAATAAAGGTCTGTGGTTTAGCTAAAGTAAGTTTAAGTTCACATATGCTAATATCATTAAGTCCTGATTTTGGTATACATGAACATAGGAAGGTACGTACTTGTGCCACTGTGTTTTGGCTATGTAAACTGACAAAAGAGCATTCAAGAGCAAAATAAAGGCTGACAATACTATTTGCTATTTTTAAACCGTGTTTAATATTTTTAGTGGATAAATGTACTTGATTAGCATTAGAAGAAAAATCAAAAATGATCCAATCAGGCTTATAACCATGTATTACTTTATTTAAACTTATCACAAAATCTTTATCTTTACTAGCACGTCGTATAAATAAGTAAATACTATTTTGGTAGTAAAAGAGTTCTTGAAACTGACTTTCAAAACTATCATTTTCTGAGAGATCATGCTGTTTTAATATTTCCTGTATTGTACTTTCTGATAAAAAATTCTTAAATGAAGTGGACTTTTGTCTTGGAGGATTTTTTAATACGAAAGGTAAAAACCCTTTTTTCTGTACTTGATTAAAGCAGAAAATTTGTTTTAGTAAGTTACGATTAGTTATAAAGAGAGTGAACAACAAGGACTTTTTGTCGTATTTGTTATTTTGTAGCAGAAATGACTTCAGAAGATCTTGGCCTAATACAGACTGTGCTACTTCAGCTATAGTTGTTTCTGATTTTGTACGACTAAAACGATTGACTAAATAATAATCAAACAGAGATTCAGAAATTTTAATAAGCATCTTGCGTTTTTGCTGAGTTGAAATATCATCGCATTTTTCGTAGTCTTTAAATAATTGCCTGTTTTGTTTATTCTGAAAGTAATGGTTAAAGATCACACTTAATTGTCTACCAGAAAGAGAAT
Source organism: Wolbachia endosymbiont (group A) of Rhinocyllus conicus (assembly GCF_947250775.1). Lineage (NCBI taxonomy): Bacteria > Pseudomonadati > Pseudomonadota > Alphaproteobacteria > Rickettsiales > Anaplasmataceae > Wolbachia > Wolbachia endosymbiont (group A) of Rhinocyllus conicus. The sequence continues at coordinate 1,522,350 of NZ_OX366349.1, forward strand.
CAAGCCAACTTTCACGTAAACTTGGATTTTGAAAGTCCTTAAGCAAAAAGGATACTGGCATTTCTAAACTACTTTCCCAAAATTCTCTATTAGTTATCATATATCTAAAAGTAAGTATATTATGTCTAAAGTAGATTAAAGATTAGTCAATAAAAACTTATTATGAAAAAAGGAATTGCAAAAAAAGTGAACACATTTCTGAAAAAAGTTGAACTTATATATATAAGGGGGCTTGAGTTAACAATTGGTATTTGAAGCAATTGCTTTGCTATGAAATAAGGTAATTAATGTCAATACTCACACAATCAGGTCGAGCAGCAATAGCCGCAAGTATTAAAGAACAAGCCATACATCTTGCCTGGGGCAGTGGTGATGCAAATTGGGAAAGTAGCCATAAAGTAGAAAAAACTTTTGCAGCTGATAACGAAATCAAGCTTGATCACCATCCCATTAAAGACGTAAAAGTTTTTATCGGACAAACAACTTATCAGCCAAGTATAGATTATATAGTTGATAGCAGTACTGGTGTTATTCAGCGTACAGAAAACAGCTCTATTGTAAATAATAGTACAGTTACTATAGAGTACGTTCAAAGCACACCACCGGAGCCTATTACTTCTCAAAAACTACTCAATGAACTTGGCAGACGTACTGCGGATGAAGTGCTTTTCTGCACAGGTGATGAAAACGGTGAACTTATAACTCCATCTGGAAGGTTTAGGCCCTCAAATGTACCAACTAATAATCTCTATCTCAAATTTACTTTCGATTTCACAAACGCAGCAAATCAAGTTATACGGGAATTAGGGGTTATGGTTGGTACTAAAGTAAAAGAAGAATTACCTATAGGACAGAGGTATTTTGAACCACAAGATATAGAAGACCCAGGGATCTTATTAGTTTTAGAACACACTGTACCACTTATCAGAACATCTGCAACTCGGGAAACTTTTTCATTTGTTGTAACTTTTTGAAACAAAATGACCTTAAATAGTTATTATAACCGCTTTAATCCTGACAAAGAATATGAGAAAAGCTTATTTCTTGCTGGAAGAGGTCTACAGTCTGCAGAATTAAATGAGACTCAGGAGTATGCTCTTTCTAAGCTTAAAGGCATAGGTGATGCAATATTTCGTGATGGTGATGTTATAACAGGAAGCAATTGTATTATAGATAGAGAAACTGGTAAAGTTACACTTGAGTCAGGAAAAATCTATCTTCGTGGAGCGGTGAGAAAAGTAGAGGCAAAAGAGTTTGTTATTCCACTGAGTACCACAGTTCGTATAGGTATTTATTACCTAGAATCTACCATTACAGAACTTGAGGACGAAAATCTTCGTGATCCTGCTGTTGGTACAAGAAACTATCAGGAAGTAGGAGCTGCAAGGCTTAAAGTTTCCACCATTTGGGGATACCAAGTAGAAAGTGTTACTGTTAACTCTACAAATGGCGAATTTTACCCAATTTACAATATTGAAAATGGAGTATTGATAGAACATTCACCGCCACCACAAGCAAATATAGTAACTACTGCGCTTGCTCGTTATGACAAAGAGGCAAATGGTTCCTACGTTGTAAATGGTCTAGAAGTAATGTGTTTGCAGAGAGAAGAGGGAGACGAAAAGGGAAAAAAAATATTTGTGATTAATGAGGGCAAAGCTCATGTTGATGGTTATGAAATTGAGTTACCTCATAGTATTCGTGTTTCTTTTGATCAAGATCCGAATATAAAATCAGTTGAATCAGAACCACATACTTTTCAGCCAAATAGCCAAAGAGTAATGGAACTTAAAGTTAATGATTTTCCAATAAGTGAAATTAAAAAAGTAGATATAACTGTTCAGAAAACCACTACTGTTACTCATGGTTCATACTCAGGAGCTGTTGATCCGATACCTGATTCTGCAGTACTTGAGATTATTCAAGTTAAACAAGGCAATGTTATTTATGAAAATAGTACAGACTATAAGTTAAATGCAGGAAACGTTGATTGGTCATTACCAGGTAAAGAACCAGCTCCTGGAAGTAGTTATCAAATAACTTACCGCTGCCGCACTCATGTAATTCCTGAAGATATAAGTGAAGAGGGGTGTAAAGTAAAAGGAGCAGTTGATAACAGCTTGGTTCTGATTGATTACACCTGGAAAATGCCCCGCTTTGATTTAATTACTATAGATGCAAAAGGCACAATAAGAAGGATAAAAGGAATTTCCCATTCTTGGAGACCATCAATGCCTAAAGCGCCTAGCGGACAACTTTTGCTCTGCTACATTCACCAAACATGGAAAAACGGAGAAAAAGAAGGGGTAAAAATAGTGAATAATGCTATTCATGCTGTACCGATGAATGAGCTTGAAGCAATGAAAAAAGGAATAAATGATCTTTATGCTCTAGTTGCAGAGGAACGTTTACGCAGTGATGCAAATTCAAGAGAACCTACCACCAAAAAAGGAGTATTTGTTGATTCGTTCTTCGATGATGATATGCGTGATCAAGGAATTTCGCAGTCTGCAGCAATAGTAAATAGAGAGCTAGTTCTGCCAATAGATGTAGAAGTTGCAGATATTGAAAAAGGTGGGGAAAGATATCTTTTGCCGTATGAACTTGAGCCGGTACTAGAACAGCTCTTACAGACTAAAGGAGAAAGAATTAATCCGTATCAAGCTTTTGATCCAGTACCAGCACAAATTACTTTAAATAAAAATATTGATCACTGGACGGAGGTAAAAACAAATTGGAAAAGTCCAGTAACCAGAGTGTTTAATGTTAAAGAAACAACAGAGCTGCTGTCAAGTACCTCATACGAAACTGAATTTATGCGAGAAGCAACTCAAAATTTTGAGATTGAAGGTTTTGAGCCAGATGAAAAGCTTAAGGAAATAAAATTTGATGGCATTTCTATTATACCTATGGCATAGAGGAAAAAAAAGTGGAAAAAAGAGCTAACAACCAGGGAAAATTAAAGGGAAAGGTGAAAGTACCAGCAAATATTCCAGCAGGTACTAAATTAGTACAGTTTTATGGGGATAAAGGAAGTTATGGAGAAACAACGTATACTGGTAAAAAAACTATTACTATAGAAGAGAGAAGAAGAGTTATTGCAGCAAGAAGAATTGATCCTTTAGCGCAAACATTTACTTTAAATGAGAGTAGGCACATAGGAGGTGTAGAGCTATGGTTCATAAATAAAGGCAAAAAACGTGTTGTTGTGCAGATTACAGAAACAGCAGTGGGAGTACCCTCACAAACTGTCATTGCTGAAAGCTATATTGAGCCAAAAGATATAAAGATAGATGGCACAGCAACACGTATAACTTGGTCACCAGTGTTTTGCCATGCAGAACAAGAGTATGCGATAGTACTGCTTACTGATGATGCAGATACTACAGTAAAAATAGCAGAACTTGGCAAATATGATGCAGTAAATAGCCGCTGGGTAACGAGTCAACCATATCAAGTAGGAGTATTACTGTCATCTAGCAATGCAAGCACCTGGACTCCACATCAAAATTTAGATTTAACGTTTCGACTACTAGCTGCAAAATTTAGTGAAGTTTCTCATGTTGTTGATCTTGGCAAAGTTACTGTAAATAATGTATCAGATTTAATTGTTTTGACGAACGTCGAAAAAGTAGCATTTGATACCAATGTAGAATTTATTCTGACAGATGAAGGGGGAAGAGAAAACTTTTTGTCTGATAATTTGCCGCTCGCACTGCGTGAAAGATTATCTGGAGAGCTAACGGTAAAAGCAAGCCTAAAAGGAGGGCGAGAAAAAAGTCCAGTTCTTTATCCTGGGTTACAGTTAGTTATGGGTAATCTTTCAGAGTCTGGAGATTATGTTACAAGAAGTATTACAGCAGGAGCTAACACTAAGATAACAATTACCTATGATGCGCTGATACCTGGCACTGCAGACATTAAAACTTATGTAGAGAAAAACGTGGGAGAATGGCAATTAGTAAATTTAACATCAGGAAAACCAATTGGAGAAAATTGGGTAGAGAGAACTCATGTGCTGACAAACTTTAATGGCAATGAGACAAGGATAAAATTAGTTTTAAGTGGAACAGTTATCTATCGTCCTAAAGTAAAAAATTTGCGAGTGATTATTACTTGAATCAATGCCAAATGACCAAAGCAAACGAGGATATACACTACCACATCCAGAAAACATTGCAGTGGAAGATGTAGTACGTATTCGAAGAGCTATAGAAAAAATAGATGAAGATATTACTGAAAGAGAAGATGAGCATAATCAACTTAAGAGTAATTTTGAGCGGTTTAACTTTGAAACTTTTTTAAATTTTTGGGAATGAAAGAAGCAATATACCAAAGGATAAAGGATTTAGCAGCAAACAGCAACCTGATCAACTGGCATATCTTGCAAAATCACTGGAATTGATAGCAGATAAAAAAGCTATTGCTGACATTGTGCAGATGACTGAGGTAAAAGAGATAATTGATGCACTACAAAAGAGGCTTAAGGATTTAGCAGCAAACAGTACACCAGATCAATTAGCATATCTTGCTAAAGCATTGGAATCAATAGTCGACAAAAGTGCAGTTTCTGAAATTGTACAGATGACTGATGAAAAGTTGAAAGAACTTCTAAACGCTGCAAGATCGCACTTGAATGATATAAATACTAACAAGGAAAATTCAATATCAGCGATAACTGGAGCAAAGACAGAGTCTGTAAATGAGATCAATACGCTAAAAACTAACACCTTGGATACTTTAAAAGCGTCATCAGATTCATATGTATCGCTACTTGACACGAGAAAGGATGCGAATATTGCGGCAATAAACAGTATTAGCAACAATCATAAAGATGGTCTTAAAGGTTTAGTAGAAGATTTTCGTGGTGTAAATGATGTGCCAGATGGTTCATCGATCATGAAGGAAATAAAAACCAGGGAAAATCAGCTAAAAACACTGACAACCAAATTTAACTCCATCAATGATTTGCCAAGCGGTTCATCAATTATGAAGGAGGTAAAAACCAGGGAAGACCAGCTAAAAACACTGACAACAAAATTTAACTCCATCAATGATGTACCAAGTGGGTCGTCAATCATGAAAGAAGTAAAAAATCGAAATATGGTTGAACCAGGGTCATTACCTTTCTTGTTTGGAGTACTAAGTAGAGGAAATAATTACTATGGTCACGGAATTTTCACAACTGAGTTAGGTGGATGGAGCGGTGATATAACAAAAACCGATTACATGTTGCAATTACTTGCGGGTAGCCATACATACGATACAAGTTACGTTAGTTTTTATCGGCCAAGACAATTGAGTTTTATAGAGGGAAGTAAAGGTACATTTATTTACGGAGAGTTGTATACAAACAGTTTTTCGAGTAGTCATAATCAGATATATTACTACCCGTGTGCTGCACTTGGAGTAATGTTTGTAAAAAACACCACAAGTAGGGATATAACAAGAACATTAAACTTTGTTGGTACATCTTATTGGAGTTCAGGATATGAAGGAGCAGGAGCATTTGTGGGAACCCCTGATAATACCAATGCTAGTAAATCAAGAATTTCAAAAATAATGTGGAAAAATGTTTACAAATATGCGAGTTCTAATAGCAAATTTGCCGCATCTGGCAATGTAGAAATTCCAGCAGGAAAAACGGTTGCAGTGTTACTTTATACATCATCTTATCTACATTCCAGAACAAAAGTTAGTGAAGGTGCGTTTTCAGGTGATGTATATACCTATGGTCAATTTATCCAGTGGGGAATTTATAACATACGTAACAACTTTTTAACTGCAGGGCTTAAAATCGATGTAGAAAGAACGCTACGAGCTTGGCAATGTCCAGGATTAGATGCCACCCACAAAATCTGGAATTGATACCAGAAAACGGAGAAAACCAATGCCAATTTATATTCATTTTGAAAACAACAAGCAAATTGAAACAACAACGCTTGAAAGCAAGCCAACTGGGAATGATTGGTACGAAGCGCCAAAGAATTTCGACTGGCAAAAGAGTTATCGGTTAACAGAAGGAGGGAAAATTGTTGAAAGGAGTCAAGAAGATATTGAGCTGGAATTATTGGAAACTGCGAAACTTTCTGCATTTTCTAGTCTTCGTGCTTATTATAATAACTATACTCACCAATATGCAGGATATTCTCATCAGAAGCTTAAGTCGTACGAAATACAAGCAAAAGCCGCAGAGAACATTTTAACATCACCAGAATCTATAGACGAAAAAGATGTAGAAATCATAGAACCTTTAGCAAAAGTCCGTGATATTACGGTTATTGAAATGGCAAGAATAATTCAGGAAAAAGCAAAAAAAGCAGTAAAAGCAATAATCAAATGCGAAGAGCTTGAAGACTTAGCTAAGAAGAAAATTAAGGAAGTCAGGAATAAAGAAGAGCTGCAGAGTTTACTCAACGATTTTAAGCAAAAAATGCAAAAGGTTTTAGAGAGCTAAAAAAGAAACCTTTTCTCTATCCACTTTCCGAAATTCAACATTACAAGGAGAAAAATGACAGAACAGTTTTTACATGGGGTAAATGTTATTGAGATTACCTCTGGAGCAAGGACAGTACGCACAGCTAAATCATCGGTAATTGGCGTAATTGGTACTGCTCCGGAAGCTGACGAGCAAAAGTTTCCACTGAATAAACCAGTATTAATAGCGGGAAGTTTAAAGGAAGCAGCAAAACTTGGAAAGAGAGGAACTCTGCCTTCTGCAGTGAATGGAATATTTTCCCAGGTTGGTGCAACAGTAGTAGTTATTCGAGTTAAAGATGCTGATCAAGAAGAAGAAACGTTAAAAAACATCATTGGAGGAGTTGATGAAGAAACCGGGGAATATCAAGGGATTCAAGCATTCCTCAGCAGTGAAAGTATAGTCCATGTTGCCCCAAGAATACTAATTGCCCCTCAGTTTACTCATCAATTGCCCGAAGGGTCTGTGAATCCAGTGGTTAGCGCTTTAATACCGATAGCAGAAAAGCTAAGAGCAATAATAGTAGCAGATGGGCCAAATACCAATGATGAAGAAGCAATAAAGTGGAGAAAAAGTGTAGGCAGTAGCAGAGTTTACGTAGTTGATCCATGGGTAAAGGTGTTTGAAGGGGAGGAAAAACCGCCAAGTCCATTTGTTGCTGGTTTAATAGCAAAAATAGATAGTGAACAAGGATTTTGGCATTCGCCTTCAAATAAAGAGATAAATGGTATTGTTGGAACAAGCAGAGCTATTGATTTTACGCTCGGTGATACAAGTTGTAGAGCAAATTACTTAAATGAAAATGAAGTCACGACAATCATTCATCAAAATGGCTACAGACTATGGGGAAATAGAACATGTTCAAACGATGAAAGGTGGGCTTTTCTGCCTGTTAGGCGTACTGCAGATTTAATCAATGATAGTCTACTGCGAGCTCATCTATGGGCAGCTGATCGCAATATTACCAAACTTATATAGATGAAGTGATAGAGAGTGTTAATTCCTACCTAGCAAGTTTAAAAGCACAAGGAGCGATTATCAGTGGAAGGTGTTATGCCAATCCAGAGCTTAATACCCAAGCAAATATTGCAAGTGGTAAAGTGTATTTTGATTTTGAGTTTACACCACCATATCCAGCAGAACAGATCACTTTCAGGTCACACCTTGTGAGTGGCGCAATATCGTAAAAAGGGGAGAAAAGGGGGAGAAGAATGTTACCGAAGATTTTAAAGAATTTTAACGTATTCGTAGATGGTAAAGGCTATGCAGGAAAAATAGATGAAGTAACCTTGCCAAAACTTACCATAAAAACAGAAGAATATAGAGCTGGTGGTATGGATATTCCAATAAATATTGATATGGGCATGGAAAAGCTCGAAGCTGATTTTACTTTTGCCGAATATGATTCAGAGCTTTTTAGGCTGTTTGGTTTAATAGATGGAAATTCGGTTTCTTTGACGCTAAGGGGTGGTCTTCAAGGCAGTGGAAGTAATGATATTGAAGGAGTAATTATCAACCTTAGGGGAATATTCAGAGAATTTGATTTTGGCAGTTGGAAACCGGCTGAAAAAGCAACGCTGAAGTGTACCGTAGCTGCGCATTATTACAAACTTACTATCGGTGCTAGAGAACTTATCGAAATCGATGCTGAGAATATGATTCGCAAGATTAATGGTGTTGATCAAATGGCTTTGTTACAGACAGTTTTAGGAATTTGATGTAGTTTACATATTTTTTTATTGAAAAATTCAGAGAAATGTTGTATAATTATTGTGGTATATTTTGGTAAAACATATGGCAGACTTAGGAATTAACATAGCACTTGACCCAAAAACTTCACATCACCTTACTAGATTAGCTGAAGTTACCAAGGAGCCTATTCAAGAATTAGCAAAAAGGCTAATCATAGAAGGAATTGAATGTGAGATAGAGGAGATTGCGTTATCTGATACTGTCAAGGAGAGTGATGTTCCAGGCGCAGAAACAATTAAGTATGAAGACTTCAAGAGGGGATAAAGTATTTACGAAATTGAACTCTTAAAGAGGTATGCTAAAAAGGATTTTCCAGCTTTACCAGAAGAAATAAGATTGGGTATTGAAGAAGCTATAGAAAAGGAACTCAAAGTTAACCCAAATAAAGCTGGTAAACCATTACGTGGCAAGTTACGAGGATATAGAAGACTGAGATTTGATAACTATCGCCTTATCTATCGTGTGAATATTCCAAAACGCAAAGTATTTCTCGTTACAGCAGGACATAGAGATAACATTTATAAACGGGCAGGATTGTTAGACTTACTACCAAAACTTTAAATATATTTTTTGTTGAAAAAGTTTAGAAAAGGTGTGGTCACTTCAATAAAACACAACTTCTGCAATTCAAGTAAAAAATTAGTTATGTAAAAGCCACGAAGACTTTTATTTAATTAACTTTTAGGGGGAAACATGACAACAGTAAAACTTGATAACCCAATAACAGTAGATGGAACTCCGGTTTCGGAATTAACTTTTAGACCAGTCAAAGTAAGAGACTGCCTAGCAATGGAACGTGCCGGTAGTAGTGATTTTGAAAAAGAAGTTGTATTAATAGCAAACCTTGCATCTGTAACAAAAGAAACAATTTGGGAGTTATATTTTGCAGACTACATGAAAATACAGGAAGCGTTGAAAGATTTTTTTCCATCGGTTACACAAAGAACTTAAGATTAAATGTACTAATGCTCTGTTCTGTTGTAGGTGGCGGAATTGAGCAGGTACTTGAGATGGAAATAAACGAATTTATTTTATGGGCCAAAGCTGCGGGAGAGTTTAAATGTCAACATTATCAGTAAAAATAGGTGCAATACTAGATGTTAGCTTTAATAGCGCAATGGCAGGAAGTAGTGCTCAACTTTCCCGTCTTGGGGGTACAATAAGGCAACTTGATGCATCGATGAAATCGGTATCAAAATTTAAGGAGTTAAGTCGTAACACATTAGTTGCCAAGAGATCCTGGAAAGGCTTAGAAGTGCAAGTAACGTCCTTGGCTAAGCAAATGAAAACAACAGCAAAGCCAAGTAAAGATTTAAAGGCTCAGTTTGATAAGGCTAAGGAATCGGCAATAAAGGCCAAAACAGCGTACTTACAGAAGAGAGACACTTTACATGCGCTCAGTGAAGAATTTAAGAAAAGTGGAAAGAATATACAGTCTTTGATAAGAGATCAAGATAAACTAGGTGCTTCTGTAGGTAGGCTGAGAAGTCAATATAGTAAGTTAAACTTTGCTACCAAAGCATACCAGAGATTTTCAGCACAAAGGACACACTTTAAATCACAATTACTAGAAACAGGGGCACTTGCATTAACATTTGGAACTCCATTTAAAGCTGCAATTGATTTTGAAAGTGTTATGGCTGATATCAGGGCAGTGAAAAAATTTTCTAAAGAGAAGGAAGCCAATGATAGAGGATTTATGGAACTTGGCCAGGGAATAAAGGAGTTATCCCGTACAATACCACTATCTGCTGCAGAGTTAGCACAAATAACTACAAGTGGTGCTCGACTTGGTATTGAAGAAAAAAAAGATCTTCTAGAATTTACAGAAACAGTATCGAAAATGGCAGTAAATTTTGGTATGACCGCAGAAGAAGTAGGAAGTGCTGCTAGCAAGCTCTATAAAATTTTTGGAACAAAAATAGAAGATCTAAAAGAGTGGGGAGATACGATAAATCATCTATCAAGTAATACTACTGTTGAGGCAAAAGATCTGATGGCAGCAATGACGATAGCTGGCGGGGCAGCAAAACAGTTTGGTTTGAATGTTGATCAGATAGCTGGTTTATTAAACGCCTTCATTAGTTTAGGAAAACAACCCAAAAAAGCAGCAGAAATGATAAGTGGTATGCTGGTTAAACTTCAAACGGCAGGGAAGCAAGAAGATGAATTTAGAGAAACACTAGAAGAAATCGGGATAGATATAGAAGAGCTTGAAGAGAGTATCAAGGAAAACCCTCACAAAGCACTACTAGATTTTTTTGAAATTTTAAAAAAAATAGATAAACATGATCGGGCTGGCATTCTGCTAAAGCTCTTCCAACAGGGAGCAGAAGATGATATAGCGCTACTACTTGAAAACTCAAAAGTATATGAAAAGGTGCTGGATTTATTAGCTGATGAAGGGGAACGTGCAAATTCATTGCAGGAAGAATTTAATGACCGTGTGAGTACTACAGCCAACCAATTGCGATTGCTAAAAAATTCAATAGCAGAAGTAGGAATGAATCTGGGTTCAGTGATGTTACCTATTTTAAAACCTATAGCTGAAAGGTTAAAATGGGTAAGTGAACATATAGCCTCATTTGCAGAAAAATATCCCACTGTAACTACAGCAATCATGGGTACCATAGCAGCACTAATAAGTCTTAAAGTTCTATTAGTAGGTGGTGGTTACATACTTAGTTTATTTATGGGAACAGCTTGGAGTTTAGCAGCAAAAGCAATAGCAGCATTTTCTGTTCTATCGACATACGCTATTCCAGCAGTAATTACTGGACTGAGTGTTTTAAAAGCTACGACTCTGAGCCTAGCAACATCAGCTATTCCAGCAGTCACAGCAGGAGTGAGATTTTTGACGGCGGCAATAGTGAGTAACCCTATAGGAGCTATTATTGCTTTACTTATATCTGGTGCAATACTTGTGATTAGTAACTGGGGAAAAGTAAAGAGCTTCTTTGCTAGTTTTTGGGAATATATAAAATCGATAATAAAGCCCATCGGAGAAATGTTTTCATGGATGGGAAATACTGTTGGTAGCATATTTGGAAAGGTTGCCGAAAATAGTCCACTGAAAGAATTTGAAAAAAGAAAAAGTATTGTTGCTGAAATACATACTCCCCTTAAGAGCAGCATTTCTAGTAATTTGTCAAATAATAGTGCGATTAAAGAAATGTCTGAGAGGAGCAAGAATAATGTAAAAATCAAAAGTGTTATCGAGGAGAAAAAATCCATAGAAGATAATCAAAACAAAATTGATAAAGCATTTGAGAAAAGTAGATTTGAGAAAAAAGAATTAAAAACATACAACCAAACCTTTCATCAAACGTTTAACATAAATGTGAAAGCAGAGCCTAACCAAGGCGCCCGTAGCATTGCTGATGCAGTAATAGAAAGATTTAGAGAACAAGCAAGAGGGGCTCTTTTTGATGTTGTGGAGGAAATAAATTAAGTGTTACTTGGGCAATTTAAATTTGATCCAGTGAGCCTCAGGCGTAGTAAAGAGCATAGGTGGCATACAATTGAATGTATCGAGAAGACATCACTGCAGAATATCGGCTCAGGAATTGAGAATATTGATTTAACAGGAGTGATTTATCCACATCGTCAAAATAGTAGTTTAGAACAACTAAGAAATATGCGTGACATCAAAGAACCAAATGTTTTAGTTTATGGTTCAGAGGTACTAGGAAACTTTGTGATTACTCATATAGAAGAAAGACAGAGATCATATCTTCCTTGTGGACTACCAAGAAAGATCGAGTTTCAATTGAAGTTAAAAAGCTACAACAAGTGATTTACTATTTTACCAAGGATAAAGAAATGCTGGATTATATTTGTTGGAGGCATTATGGTTACAGTAGTGGAGCAGTGGAAGTGGTCTTGGAAAAAAATCCTGGACTTGCAGAGTATGGAAGCTTTTTGCCTGCAGGGTTGAAAATTAAGTTGCCTAAGATTCAAAAGATATCACAGAAGTCTGTTGTAAAAATTTTAGATTAATGAAGCCAGATTTTAACATAATAGCAGAAAATAACTCTATTACAGAGGCCTTAAGGAGTAGCTTAATATCTCTGCATATTACTGATGAATCAGGGACAACGAGTGATGAAGCTGAAATATGTCTTGAATATGGAAGTAATGAACTCAAGGGTGAGTTGAAAGTTTTTCTGGGGTATAAAGAGACCGGGCTATTGTCTATGGGGGTTTATACAGCAAGTGAGATCACTATACAAAGTCCACCACAGATTTTAAGGGTCAAATGCCAAGCAGCAAACTTAAGAGGATCGCTGAAAGAAAAAACATCAAAAGAATGGAAAGAAATTACTTTAGGTGATTTAGTAAGAGAGATAACAAAAAAGCACGGATATGAAGCTAAAATTGCGCAAAAATTTGAAGATATATTTATATCACACATCACTCAAACAGATGAAAGTGATATGAATTTTTTGAAAAGGATAGGAGATGAACATGAAGCAACGGTAAAACCTATAGGAGGACACATAATTTTTATTCCCAAAGGAGGAGGAAAATCAGCAACAGAGAAGGTTTTAGGTACAACAGTACTTACACCTAAAGATGTAATAAATTGGAAAGTAAATTTTAATGTACGTAGTAAATATGGATCAGTTATAGCAAAATGGTACAGCTATGAAAGAGGAGAAACCATAGAAGAAAAAGTAGGCAATGAAGAACCAAGTTATCCGATATATAAGCTTTATCCTACTGCAGAATCAGCGATCAATGCAGCAAGCGCTAAGCTCAGACGATTAAAGCAAAATGAAGCAAAATTAAACGTGACAATACCTGGCAATCCAGAGTTATTTGCAGAAGCTAAAATTAACTTATCAGGGTTTTGCCAAGAAATAGATGGCGAATGGGTAATAGAAAGGGCGGAGCATATTTTAGATAATAGGGGATACCAAACTACAATAGAAGCAGCGATAAGCAGAATTAATTAAGAAAAATTCAACAAACAATTGCTATACGCAAGGCAGAGTATTGCAACAAAAGTATGCCAAGAAGAAATCGCCGTTATTATCAAGAGCACTGTCATCATCAAGATTGCTATTATCACCAAAATTGGATGTATTGGATAGAAATTATACCTGGGTTGATAGCATTTGGTGCTGTTGTTGCAGTTATTATAAGTTTCTTTGTCTTTGATACTAACAGAAAGGCTGAATTAGCAAATGCAGAAGCAACCAAGAACTATAAAAAGATAACATCGATTGCTGTTAGAAATTGTGATTTAGAGGTTGTGAAATTTTTGACAGAGAGGAACTTAGTAGATATCCATAATACCCTAGTCTTTGAAGAAAGGTTGTTAGGATATGCTGCAGAAAAAGAGTGCCTAGAAGGTATTCAGTTTTTGATAGAAGAGAAAGTTGATATCAATTCTACGAGCGGTGATTCAAGTCACAGAACAGCCTTACACTACGCTGCAGAGCATGGTAACTTAGAAATTGTCAGATTCCTGTTACAAAATAGTGCAAATCCAAATGCCAAAGAATTTAGGGGAAAAAAGCCAAGGGATTTAGCTGTTATAATGTTACGGCACAATAAAAATAATAAGCCCTACAGAGAAATTATAGATCTATTGTATAACGCAGAAAAGCAGTACAAGCCAGAGCAATAAACTGTACATACAACACACAGTAGAAATTTTCAACAATTATCTACAATAAATTATTACATTATGCAAAATCAAAAAATACCATTAGCAGTAATTGTAACGATGTTAATACAGACGGTAGCGGCGATATGGTGGCTTGCCAAGCTAGATTTACGGGTACACATGCATGATAAATTTATAGAGCAGAACAACGGATTGACTGTTACGGTATATCGCCTGGAAGAACGGGTAAAAAATCTTTCTGAGGAATTGGATGAATTCAAAGCTAACTCGAAGTACAAGTAATTATTTTTCTGCTAATGGTATATAAACCTCAGATTGAGATTGACGATCTTTCCAATTTTCAACGTATTGTTCAACTAATGAAGGGCTTCCTGTTATAACCAGTAGATTCTCAGCATTTTTTTTCTGTGCAGCATCGGAAAAATTAAAAGATCCAGTTATGATTTTTTGATTATCAATGATCATAATTTTGCTGTGTGAAATTGCAGGTTTATAGTCTATGTATATCAGTATTTTTTGCCCAAATAATTCATTGATGACACTGTATTTTGATCTGACCTGTGATTCATCTAGGATAACCTTAATATCAACACCACGTTTTTTTGCTCTAATTAAAGATTGTGCAATTGGCTTTGAAGTAAACCTGTATGCCTGAACTAATATGGATTTTTGAGCTTGATCTATAGCATTGGTTATTTGATTAGTACAATTTTCTCTAGGTGTAAAACAAACTGTAGCTTTTGGACAAGGAACACATCCTGATAAAAGTGAGCAAGTCAACAGAACTAATAAATATCTAAACATGACAAAATATATACTTTCAGTAGATGGCGGAGGCATAAGAGGAATAATACCAGCGATAATACTAGCAGAAATAGAAAAAAGATCAAGAAAAAAGGTAGCAGAAATCTTTGATCTGGTGGCTGGTACATCAACAGGCGGTATTGTTGTTGCTGGGTTATGCAAGAAAGATAACCAAGGAAATCCTCAATATTCATACCAAATTCCATTACTAATCGAACAAATAAGAAACATTACAAACTCGTTTAATAGTAGTGCTGGAAATACTGACAATAAAATTACACACAACATCTTCAAGTAAGCCTATGGTATCGTAGACTCTGTTGCGTAAAGTATTGTGTTTGATATATTGCCACAACCTCTCAACAGGATTCAGTTCAGGTGAATAAGGAGGCAAGTATATAATGGTAATGTTTTCCTGAAATTTCAAACTTTTTGATCTATGCCAACTTGCACAATCCATTACAAGAAAGGCTTCTTTCGTGCCTAAATCTTTCGACATCTGCTCCAGAAATATATTCATACAATCAGTGTTTACATATGGAGCAAGTAGGCTAATTTCCTTACCACTTCTTGGATTTACCGCACTGTAGATATAGAAATTTTGTCTACCGATTTTTATTTTAACCTGCGTTCTGATCCCTTTTTTGAACCATCCGTGTCCGATTTTTGAATGAGTTCCAAATCGTGATTCATCAAAAAAATACCTCCTTTTCAGGGTGGGAATTGACTATTTTATTGAAGTATTTTTTAAACTCTTCTTGCTTGTTTTTATCTTGTTTATGGTGCATTGGCCTTGGTGTTATGTAAGAAAATTTCATCCTTTGTATCTCACGGTGCACTGTTGATTTACCGATGTTTAGGTCAAATTCCTCTGAGATTTTTATTCGCACTTCCTTAATAGTAATATTTGGATTTTTTTCTACCCATATTTCAATTTGCTTACGTTGATTTTTGTTTAATTTGCTTTTTCTTCGCCGCTGAGACGGGGCAAATAGTTTTTCTACTCTACCAAATTTTAGATGCTTTATCCATTCAGTCAAAGCAGTCCTTGAAATTTTACATATTCTTGCTACAGCGCTTATACTACTTTCTTTTCCTGCTATTACCGCTTGTAACTTTTTTGAAACATATGCATTATTTCTGACCTTTTTTAACATTTCTTTCGCCAAATTTACAACTTTTTCGTCTAATAGTTTTGACCTTAATGCCATTTAAACCTCGCTATTTCACTTACTTTAGTATAGCTTTTTTTCCATTATCTTCTATCTGTTCTTTGTATAGTGGGAATTGGTATCAGCTAATGATTTAGTTGAGCTTTACCAGGAGTATGGAGCATATATTTTCAAGTCTTCATTTTTTAGACAATCAATACTGTCTTGGTTTAACTGCGCACAATACCCATACGAAAACATCGAATCAGTACTGGATAAGTATTTTGGTGAGGATATTCTAAAAAATACTTTAAGCAAGGTACTGATAACAAGTTATGATATTCACAATAACTGTCCATTTTTCTTCAAAAGCTGGAGAGAAGACAGAAATTTTATCAAGTTGAAAGATGCACTCAGAGCCACAACAGCAGCACCAACATACTTTGCACCTAAGTATTTAGAAGTGAACAAAGATACAAGAGTACTAGTGGATGGCGGTGTTTTTGCCAATAACCCAGCGGCTTGTGCATATGCAAATAGCAAAAAACTTTTCCCTAATGAAGAAATAGTGCTGGTATCAATTGGCACAGGTCGGCTATCTAATCGAATAAAGTATAGGAAATTAGGAAAGATAGCCTGGATAAAGCCGCTGTTAAATGTGATGTTTGCATCAAGCCTTGATGTAGTAAATTACCAGCTAGGTAACGTAATGGACGACAGATACGTAAGAATACAATCACAACTGACAATAGCGTCGGCTGAGATGGATAATGTAACACCTAAAAATATTAAATGTCTGCAGCAGGAGGCAAATGCAATGATAGAAGGTAATCAAAAAGTAATCGATAAATTTTGCGATATCGTATCTTAATTTACATAAAAATGCCAAGCAGACTAAAGAAATTATACCACAAAGCAAAGAAAGGTTTAAAAAACATAGTTTCGCCCAAAAAGCATAAAACTGTGACTAAGGGGCAAGAAGCTAAAATTTCAAACGATAAGCCAAAACCGCTACATGAGCAACCTCTAAAGTTGATGGAGAAGACCTCTAAAGTAAAAAAAGATAAAAAAGGAATAAAAGAGAAAATAAAAAGCTTAAAAACAAAGAAAGCAAAACCCGTAGAAAAAGAGCTGAAAAAGGGCAACGTGTTCAAAAAAGGCTTCAAAAAGCTAAAAGGGAAAATAAAAAAATTAAACCCCATAAAGGTTAAGAAAAACAAGATAATCGGGAGCAAGAAGTTAGCATTTTTACTGACATCTGGCACGATTGTGGCAATTTTGCCGATGTTCAATTTAGCTCCTCTTCCAGCATTAGCAATAACTTCTGCATGTGTTTTCAGTATAAACTTTATCGCAGTCAAAACATTGAAGAAATTTATCAAACAACGCAAATTAGCAGCAGAATCTAAAGAGGCAGTATCTAAAGAAGAGTCAACTCTAGCTGAACCAAACAAGCCGGAAGAAGAAATTCAAGATGTGTCAATTGAACCAGTAAAAGAAAATTCTAAGCAAATTTCCAGAGAATAGATTGGCAACTTCTAATGCAGACATATTTTCAGTGTAGCAAATAAAGAAAAGGAAACAAATTTTGCTTGTAAAGTCTCCTCTTCGTTATCCTGGTGGCAAGAGTCGTGCCGTTTCTCAAATTATTAATAAATATATTCCAAAAGGGTTACCTACGCTTTGTGCTCCTTTTGTAGGTGGAGGAGTTAGCATTAGCCAGCAGAGGAACAAAAGTTTATGGCTATGACGCCTTTGAACCATTAGTAAAATTTTGGCAGGTGCTTTTAGAAGATGCTTCTTGTCTTGCAGAGGTAGTGCGGAAATACCAAAATATGACATCTTCCATGTTTTATAGCCTACAAAAAACATTTTTCACCTTGAAAGATAGAGTTGAAATTGCTGCAGCATTTTTTGCATTAAATCGCTCATCTTTCAGCGGTACAACATTGTCGGGCGCCAGGACACCCACGTTTTACACTAAGTTCAATAGAAAGATTGCTCAATTAAAAATCTTACTGTGGATTTAGCTGACTTTAAAAAAAGTATTCCTAAACATGTAAATATATTGTGATCCTCCTTATTTAATTGATCAAAAACTATACGGAAGAAGAGGTAGAGATTTTGACCATGAAGAAACTTTTGTCGACTCGTGATGTTATCGTATAATGATTGTGAGGAAATACGGGATATGTATACAGAATACCACATCATTGAACCCAAATGGAGTTATGGAATGGGCAACTGAAAAAAATCGAATGAGGTTTTAATCTTGAGTAAAGACTATAGCAAGTTTCAGTATCGCGGTCAAAAAAACCAGTAAGTAAAGAAAATTCAGAGCAAATTTCTAAGGAATAGATTTCTATATTCATATATTACCTTAAATACTTTTCTATTTCTATTTAAATATTATCTATTGAATATAAAAGTAGTAGTAAAGCGAGAATTACGTTTGTAAAATGCATGCAAGACGTACGCAACGGTTAATAATTTCAAAACATTTATCGCTGCATACTCTAATACAAACACATTTTTTGTGGGGTTGCTATGACAGTAGAAAAGATTTTAGATGAAGCATCAAAGAAAATCTATAAGTTTAGAAATCCTAGCCTCTTTTCTTTATTAGTTAGTGCAGTCTTCAAATGGATCATAAATAGTAGATTGGGTGTTCGTTTTTTACATTTTGCTGCAGAAAAGAACTTTTATAATATCATTCGATTCCTTGTCAAACATGGTGCTAACGTTGATGCTGCAGATAGAGAAGGCAATACAATACTACACATTGCTTCCATACTTGAGTTTATAGAAATAGTACGAATTGTTGTAGTAAGGACTAAAAATATTAATGTCCATAACATTTATGGTGATACTCCTTTACATTATTCAATAAAGTATGGCTTTGTTGCATCGCTACTTATGAAAGGCTAACTATAGCTAGGATTATAAGCAACCTATTGAAAATCTTGTTTTTTTGCAATCAATCTGATCAAATTTAAGAATAGTAATTTATTATTTATATTAATAAACTTAATTCTATTGAAAATAGCTAAAGCATTGAAATTCTTGAATTTTAGCCGGATTAGTGAGTGGTAGTGAAATTTCTTTTACTCAAATTTAGGTATTCACTGACCGTTCTTGTTATAAATACCAGAATAATAAGCTACTGATATTCTCCATCTTTTTTATCTTTAATCCATCATAGCTAGCGATGCAACAAAGCCATAAAGTATAAGCATTTGGAAGTTATGCAGAAGTTGTTGCAATGTGGTGGGGATATTGATTGCCTAAATCGTTTAGGTAAATCTCCCCTTCATTTGGCTGTACAATATGCTGATGGAGTAATGTTGGGGTTGCTGATAAAAGGGGGAGCTTTTCTCGAAGCTAAAAATATAGAAGGAAGTACTCCTCTTCTCCTTGCAGTTTCATTGAATAAAAAAGATCATGTGGAGCTTTTATTGCAAAATAGAGCAGATGTTAACGCAATCGGAAGAGATGGTTGTACTCCGCTACATCTTGCTGTTATGAATGGCAATAAAGAAATTGTGGAATTATTGCTAGAGAAAAAGGCAAACGTTCATCTGAAATGTTCTTATAACTCTGAAGAAGGTTACACAGCGCTAGAAAACGCTGAAGCGAATAAAAACGAAGAAATTATAGAATTATTTATGCTTCATGGAATCATTTTAGAGTAGTGGAGATGTCTTACGAGCAGATCGTTATATACGGTACAATATTAATTATTGCTATTAAAATATTTCTTTTTTTTAGGGGAATATACAAAAACCTCGTCAGAACATTTCATTTGGGAGAGAGTGAAAAGAAAACAGATCAAGTTGAGAATCATGACATCCAGGTCTATAAAGAAAATCTAAAAGTAGTCGATATTGTAAAGCCAGTGGGTAAGTGGACAAAAATGGTTATACTGAATGATGGGTTGATGCAGCGTTTGGTTCAATTGATAGCAGAAGAAGGCGATGAGAAGGGATATTGGGAGCTATTTGTAAAAGCTCAAGCTTCAACCCAGGGTAAGTATAAGGGAAGGAGAAGATAGCTCCATTTGACGCATATGTTAGCGCTGCTATCTGTAGTCTCTCAAAGTGTCTGTTCTTCTTCACAAATTTTTGCAATCTCAGATAAAAACGAACAAATGGTATTCTGTAGTCTTTCGTTCCTTATATTTTGATACCCTCTCATAAAACTTAATACTTTTTTTTCTCCTTCAGTATCTTCATCTTCATAATAAATTTCGTCTTTTGATCTTGGCAGTAGTGCTCCATTACTCAATGATAATGCTTTTTCCATTTCAGATATCCTGTTAAATGATATGTCATTTACTCCTTGCTCATATCTGTGTATTTGCTGAGGTGATAACCCTGCTTTGTCTCCTAAATCCGTTTGAGTACACACTTGTACAAACCTCCAATCTTTTAACTTTTGTCTTATTTTGTTGCTCAAAGGCTTTGTACCAGTTATACTCTTGTTTATTTGAGTACCTTCTGATAAAATCTTGACTAGTACACATAATGCATTGCGAAGTTCTTGGTCCTTAAATTTTTTAAAATTTTGCACTACACTTAATGCTTTCTCATCTTTGCTGTTAATACAATTTTCTTTTATTAATTTAGAAAATGTAGCTTCAACATCAATTGATAATACTTTTAAGATATCCTCAAATTTTTTAGGCGAAAGGCTATCTCTCCCTTCTTCATATCTTCCCATCTGTCTCTTTGAGACACCGATTTCTTTTGCTACATACGCTTGAGAGTATCCTTTTAATAACCTCAAATTTTTTATCTCTTGAATTATTTGGTCACTTAGAGAGCCAGCAGCAACTTTCTTTTCGGTAGTGGTCATTTTTTGCACAATTGCAGAACAAATATAATACAGTATTATTGAGTTTTATTAAAGTTTTACTACTTCATAATGTACGTAATTAAATACTTTCCTATTTCTATTTAAATATTATATATTGAATATAAAAGTAGAAGCAAAGCGAGAATCTTGTTTATAAAATACATGCAAAACGTACGTAATGGTTAATAATTAATTTACAACTGACGCTGTATACTGAAACAGTGGTTGAGGTAAAAATTATGACTGAAAATACATTAAAACTACAAGAAGAAATAAAACGCCACAACGAGTTGTACTATCGGGAAAATAGGCAAGAAATAACCGATGCAGAGTACGATGAACTGGTAAAAAAGGTAGATATTCAAACCGTTGGTACTGCGCCTGACGATAGGTTTTCCAAGGTACAGCATATTGTGCCTATGCTCTCGTTAAACAAAGTTTACAGCCAAGAAGACATTGAAGAATTTATTGCTAAGTCCAGAGAACTCCTAAATACAGATGAGCTGAAGATAATGTGCGAGCTGAAAATTGATGGCTTAAGTTTCACTGCAATTTATGAGGATGGTATGTTCATTAAAGGTTTAACTCGAGGTGATGGCCATTACGGTGAAGATGTAACAAAAAATGTTGCAACTATAGAAGGATTGCCTAAAGTTTTACCTGATGTAAAGGGTAGATTAGAGGTGAGAGGGGAAGCATACATAAGTAATGACGACTTTTTAAAATTAAATAAGAATTTCTCAAATCCACGCAACACAGCGTCAGGCTCACTAAGACACCTAAATCCAGAGGTCACCGCTAGTAGGCCACTGAAGTATTTTGCCTATTCTTTAATTGGTGGAACAGAAAATACCCAGTCTGAAGTATTAAATACGCTGAAAAAGCTTGGATTCTGTGTAAATGAACATCAATGCTTAGCAAAAAATGTGGACGAAATGCTGGGGTTCTATAACAAAATCTACGATAATCGCCATGAATTAGGTTATGATATTGATGGCATAGTATATAAAATCAACAACTTAGAGTTGCAAGATCATCTAGGTAATACCAGTAAAGCACCAAGAGGAGCTATAGCACACAAGTTTCCAGCAGCTCAAGGAAAAACTAAGATAGTTGAAATATTAATACAAGTAGGCAAAACGGGCAAATTGAATCCTGTTGCTAAATTAGCTCCGATAAATGTAGGTGGGGTGATCATTACTAGAGCAAATCTGTATAATAAAGATGAAATCAAGCGTAAGGACATAAGGGAAGGTGACATTGTAGTAGTGAAACGAGCGGGTGACACAATTCCTCAGATAGTCGAAGTGGACAAAAAGTTTCGTCCTCGTAATACACCAAAGTTTGTTTTTCCTGATATTTGCCCGGAATGTGGCAGTAGAGTTGATGACTGGGGAACTATAGCTATATGTTCTGGAGGAAATGATTGCCCAGCACAGCGAATAGGAAAGTTAAAACATTTTGTGGAAGTTCTTGACATTAAAGGTTTTGGCGATAAGCAAATAGAGTTCTTTTATGACCTTGGTTTGATAAGGAAAATATCTGATATTTTTGCTCTCGAAGAAAAACTCAAAAATTTCAACTTAAGTGAGCTAAATGGATGGGCTGAGAAATCCGTATCTAATCTATTGAATTCTATCAATAGCAGAAAAACCATAACTCTTGAAAAATTTATATCTTCTTTGGGAATTAGATTCGTAGGACCACACGTAGCAAAATTACTAGCAAAACATTATGGCTCATATGAAAATTGGTATTCTGCTGATGAAGAAGAATTAATGAGCATAATAGGCGTAGGCGAAGAGACCATAACTTCCTTGGAGGAATTTTTCTCTGATGAGGATAATATTGAAATGGTAAGTGATCTTACTAATCAATTAACTATTCTGTCTGTAAGTGCTAATGTTAGTAATTCCCCGCTCAGCGGTAAAATAGTGGTTTTTACTGGCAAGCTGTCAAGGGAGAGAAAGGAAGCGCAAGCAAAAGCCGAATCTTTAGGTGTAAAAGTTAGCTCTAGTGTGTCCAAAAATACGGATTTTGTGGTTGTAGGTAAAGATCCAGGGTCAAAGTATCACAAAGCTTTAGAACTAGGTGTTAAAATTTTAACTGAGGAAAAATTTAATAAATTAATCTTGGGAGAAGAATAAACCCTTCTCGATCAATTCTTGTATCTACTGCGTCATTTCCTCGGCACAAATAATAGTCCGATTTTATTTGCTAGGTCCTTTTGGGTATATCCTCGCTTTAACCTACAGCTTCTTACTTTTTGTGCTATTTCATACCTTGTAGCACACTTTGTGTTATTGTTAGCTTTTTTTGAAACCATAAGCTCTATATGAAATTCTTGCTATGGATGCCTATTTGGTTTCAAGTTCCTCTACAGTTAAGCCAGTTATCTCGGGGATAATATCGATGGGAATGCCCAATATAAGCAGATTATTTGCAACTTTGATCCCCTCTGCTTTGTCGATCTTTTCTTTGTAAATTTGCCTTCTTTGGGATAAAAATTCTATTAGTATGTTCAGTTCATCTCTTGATTCCTGATTATCAATTCTTTTGAATTCTCTCGTCGAACTTAATAGCTCATTTTCTACTTCCTCGTCTTCACTTTCATAGTAATCTTCTTCCGTTATTAGATCTTCAGCATCTACTGATAATATTTCTGCTGCTTTACATGCCACCTCGCTCAAAAAGGTACTCTTCCCTTGTTCATAGTTATGTATTTGTGAACTTGCTACACCTAGCTCTTTTGCCAATTCCTCTTGAGTATATTCCCTTATTATCCTCCATTTCTTCATCTCTTGTCCTTCCTTGTAACGCTTACAGACAACTAGCTCTTTGTTATCATATTCATCTATTGATAAGCCTGTTGCTTGGTAGATAATATCAGCATCAAATTCTAACTCGAGCATATTTTTTGCCATTCTTATTCTTGCTGCTTTTACATCACTTTCCTCTTGAGCTCGAATAAATTTGGTTAATGCATTAATTGCCTTGCGCGGTCCTCTCCCCTTTGTTTTCATGTATTTTCCCATGAAATCGTACGTCTCTTGCGCCTTATCTTTATCAAAACAACTGTCTTCTCTTGGTGGAGGAAGTAGATTACTAATAGGAACTGACAATGCCTTTGCTATACGTTTTAACTTTTCAGTTGGAATGCCACATTTTCCTTTTACATACCTTAGCAGCGTATAGTATTCTATACCTGTTTTATTTGCTAAATCTTTTTGGGTATATTTTCGCTTTAATATCCAGCTTCTTACATTCTGCGCTATTTCGTATCTTATGGAGATAGTAGTACGTTTTGCCATGCCGCTAACAGAAATAAACTACACATTATTACACAGGTGAGCATAAATTTACCATGAAAATGTTGACTTCAAGCTCTTTATTATGAAAGGTGTGAGAGCTAATGGTAGGCTTACGCTCGCACTTTTGTTAGGCCCTTGCACCAAAAATAAGTGTTTTTAAAGCTCTTTATAGCTCATGAATTCATTTGCCGGGGTTTTTAGGCGCTTTATGAGTGGGTTATAAAAAGATCTACCCCCAAAAACCTCTAAGGTGCGTAGTAGCATTCTAAAGCCATCTATGGGAGACATTTTTTTTCATCAACGCATTCAAAACTTAAAAAAATAAAAAACTTGAACATTTCTTCAGAATTGTGTATAATTATTAATGCTTTTTAGGTTAATGTCTCATGGCTTTTTCTAAGTTTCTTGATCCCAAAAATGATGTATCGTTTAAGCGTATCTTCGGTACTGAAAAAAATAAAGATATCCTTATTCACTTCCTCAATGATATTCTTGGCTTTACTGGTAAAAATGAAATAAATGATATAGAGTTTTTAAGTACTATTCAAGACCCTGATATCGCCGCTAAAAAGCAAAGTATTGTTGATGTTCTCTGTAGAGATTCTACAGGTGCTCAATACATTTGCGAGATGGTGCGACCTGAAAGTCTTCGGTCATATTGTTTAAAGGGAGAGGAATTCCTTCAGAAAGAAACTGAAAGAGTTCTAAAACTTATTAAACCAGATGTTTTGCCATCTGAGTCTACGCATCAGTGCGAATCGGGTAACCGGTTGGTGCCGAGCGATGCGGACAATGAACCTCCTCTTGAAAAAGAAGATGCGTAATCGTAAGAGGAGCATAAACTACAAGCATCATGTGGTTGGAGGGCTAGGCTAGTGGTATGGTGAACGTAAGTGAAGCTTCGTAAGTATCGTAAAAATTGAAGAGCTAAAGATGCTGATAAGCTCTGACCAAAAGGTAATGTGGATAAGTTACATTTTTCATCTCTAGATGTACGCAAATAATAACTCCACCGGTATAGAGAAGTCACCTAACCCACTGTTGTATGACAGAAGGAACAGGGTAAGCCTGTATTTCCGCCTATATGGCAAGCAAACCGCAAGGAACGCTGATGAAAATGCAGGTAAAGGAAAATGGAGAAAGCGAATGCCATTTTGTAACGAAATGGATAGAATTTGTAACATTAATTCGCGTGAAAACGAGCAGACTTCCATTTGGTCCCTCGTGACAAGAAACTTTGTCAACCACTTAAGGTAGGAAAGCAGATGATTACAAGTAAAACTGTAAGTGCACCTACCAACAGCTCCGAAGCATGGAACCAGTTGCCATGGAAGAAATGCCAAAAGGTTGTTATGAGGCTACAAAGGCGTATTGTTAAGGCTGTTCAAGAAGGAAGATGGAGTAAGGTAAAATCTTTACAACATCTCTTAACACGCTCTTTTAGTGGAAAAGCTTTAGCCATTAAAAGAGTAACTGAAAACCAAGGAAAAAACACAGCAGGTGTAGATCGTCAACTATGGTCAACTTACAATGCTAAATTTCAAGGAATAAAGCAGTTAAAACAAAGAGGGTATAAACCTTCTCCGCTAAAACGAATTTATATCAGTAAATCTAATGGCAAAAGAAGACCTCTTGGAATACCCACGATAAAAGATAGAGCCATGCAAGCATTATATTTGTTTGCTCTGGAACCGATAGCTGAAACAATCAGTGATCGTCACTCTTATGGCTTTAGATCTAAAAGATCCTGCGCGGATGCTATTGTTGCTTGTCACTTATTACTGGCAAGGCGCAATCGACCACAATGGATACTAGAAGGTGATATCAAAGGGTGCTTTGACAACATTAACCATGAATGGCTTATGAAGCACATTCCTATGGAGAGAAAAATTCTCCATAGTTGGTTAAAGGCTGGTTTCCTAGAATCAAAAACCTTGTACCCCACAACTGCTGGTACCCCGCAAGGAGGTATAATTACCCCGCCAACAATGTTGCAAAAAACGTAAAATTAGAGAAAAGCATTTCTCGAAAACTTCTATGTCCAAAAACAAGAGTGCCATTTATTTATAGTGCCAACAATCAATTAACCATCAGTTTCAATGAATGATATGAACATATTATTTCAAGGAAAGTTCATGGGAAATAAGAGATTAGCTATACGGATTAGCTGTAGCTATGAAACTAACCGGTTGGCAGAAAAGTATTTGTTAGATGCTTATGAAAAAGCCGTGTCAAAGCAAGTAAGCCAAAAAAATTTAAAACATAAAAATGGGATTCAAGGAGGATCAAATGGTAACAGTGAGTTTATATGCAAGAGTTTCTTCGGGGAAACAAGCACAAGAAAATACAATAGCAAGTCAAGTTGCAGCTTTAGAGAAGCAAATTAGTACGGATGGATACAAATTATTAAGTGAGTATAAATTTATTGATAATGGCTACAGTGGATCTAATCTAGTCCGTCCTGATCTAGAAAAGTTACGTGATAAAGTAACAGAAGGTAAAATTGATAGAATTTACATTCATTCACCTGATCGCTTATCTAGAAAATATGCATATCAAATGGTATTACTTGAAGAATTTGAGAAAGCAGGAGCAGAAACGGTTTTCTTAAATTATGAGATTAACGATAATCCAGAATCTCAATTGCTGTTACAAATGCAAGGTATGATAGCAGAATATGAACGAGCGAAAATTATGGAACGAAGTCGTCGCGGAAAGATTTATGCAGCTAATAAAGGTTGTGTAAGCGTAATGGGAGGAGCTCCTTATGGTTATCGTTATATAGATAAATATATGGGAGGAGGACAAGCTTTATTTGAAATAAACGAAGAAGAAGCTAATGTTGTTAGGAAAGTATTTTTGTGGATAGGAAGAGAAAGGACAAGTATTGGGGAAGTGTGTCGTCGGCTAAACACTATGTCTATTATAACACGAACAGGAAAAAAGTACTGGGATAGAAGTGTGATTTGGGGTATGTTAAAAAATCCTGCTTACAAAGGACAAGCGGCTTTTGGTAAAACAAAAGTAGGTATAAAGTTACAACATATCAGACCACAGAAACATTCTTGTGAACAACCGAAAGATAATTACTCTACCTATTCTGTTGAAAAAGCAAATTGGATTTATGTTAAAGTGCCAAATATAGTGGACGAAGATGTATTTGATATAGTTCAAGAACAATTAGCTGAGAATAGAAAAATAGCAAGGACAAGAGAAAGAGGAGCAAAATATTTACTACAAGGTTTAATCGTATGTAAGCGTTGTCGTTATGCATATTACGGAAGTCCTGTAAGAAATAAGCGAGGAGAAAAAATTGATCATTATGCTTATTATCGTTGTATTGGTAGAGATTCTTACCGTTTTGGTGGTAATAAAATTTGTGATAATAAACACATTCGTACAGATGCATTAGAAACAGCCGTTTGGGAAGAGGTTAAGCATTTATTGAAAAATCCAAATAGGGTTTTAGAAGAATACAGGCGTAGACTTTCAGAGCTTAAAAAATCATCATGGGATCAAAAAAGCGATTTACTAGAGAAACAAGAAAATAAATTAAAACGTGGTATTGCTAGACTTATTGATAGTTATGCTCAAGAATATATTAATCAAGAAGAATTTGAACCACGAATTAAAGCAATGAAACAAAGTTTAAAAACAATTGAAGAGGAGAAGAAAAGGATATTCGATCAAAAGAAATTAAAACAGGAATTAACTTTGGTTGTAACCAATTTAGAAGACTTTTCTTCCAATATTACATCAAACCTTGATAACGCAGACTGGCTAACTAAACGTGATATTATTAGAACGTTAGTCAAGAGAATTGAAATTAACCTTGAGGACGTAAATGTGGTATTTCGTGTAAAAGAGCTACCAAACTCTCCTGGAAATAATCGAGAAGAAAAGAAAAATTTGCAACATTATTGGCGGGGTAATACAAGCGGTCTTAGGTATTTAGGTTTAGTTTTAAAAAGATTTTAGAATTTTATTTTTTAGGAGAAAGTATGACAACAGTAAAACTTGATAATCCAATAACAGTTGATGGTATTTCTATCTCAGAGCTTACCATTAGACGTCCAAAAGTTAGAGATTATCTTGTATCTTGAAAAAAGCATCTGGTGTTTTAAGCTTAAGCATTAGGTGGAGAAGGGAATAACTTTGAAGATTATCTTAGATATAAAATCTGTTAGCAAGACAAGAGTTCCCTTCTCAAAAGTACAGGCTGGACGGTATCATAGAAAGACCTAAATGGTTCTAATTCTGTATTCACAAGGTAAGCCTTACTTTTCATTTTTAATAGTAGTATATGGAGTTACATATGATCAACAACTTTTTAGGTATAGATGTTTCAAAAGAACACTTTGATGTTTCTCTCTCATTTATAAGTAAAAAAGGAAAACGTGAAACTAGAAAACGGAAGTTTAAAAACGATGATACAGGGTTTCAAGGTTTGCTGAACTTTCTACAAAAACATAATGTAGAAGAAGTAAAAGCTTGCATGGAATTCACGGGTTGTTATAGCGAGGCTTTAGCTGAATTTCTATACAATGCTGGACATTTTGTTAGTGTTGTAAACCCAGCTTGCATAAGATTTTATGCAAAAAGTAAGCTTACACGACAAAAAAATGATCAGATTGATGCAGAGATTATTGCAGATTATTGTCAAAAACAGGAACCTTCCCGTTGGATGCCACCATCTCCTAAAAAGAAAAAATTAAAACATCTTTATCGTTGCTCAGATGCGTTAAAAAATGAGTTAACATTAGTAAATAATCATTTAGAAAAAAAAGAGAGACTATCTGAAGAAGTTGTAAATGCTTGGGAAAGCCTTGCAATGCACATAGAACAATCAATAGAAACAATAAAAAACTCCATACGTGAACTATTAAAACAACACAAAGATTTGTTGGAGGACTTTCAACTCCTATTAACTATTCCAGGAATAGGAGAAGAATCAGCAATAGCTATTTTAGCTGAAATTCCTGATATAAAAGCCTTTATAAATGCCAGGCAATTGGCAGCATACGCTGGAACTATACCACGAAATATAACATCAGGCTCATCTGTACATGCCAAGCCCAGATTAAGTAAAACCGGTTTACAAACATTACGTAAGGCAATGTATTTTCCTGCTATAGTAGCTAAGAATCACAATCCTATTGTTATGACTTTTTGCGAAAAATTAAAAGAAAAAGGCAAGCATGCTATGTCTATAGTTGGTGCTGCAATGCGTAAGTTACTTCATATAGTCTTTGGTGTTTTAAGTTCAAGAAAGGCTTTTGACCCAGATCATATCAAGAACTACAGAGCTAGAAGGTTGAATAAAGGTTTAGTACTTTAAAATTAAAAAATGCTTCCAATCTATATTAATTACAAAAGACTTTAGAATTTTATTTTTTAGGAGTGTAAACTTATGCAAACAATAATACTCAATAATCCAATAACAGTTGATGGGGTTTCTGTTGCAGAGCTAACTATTAGGCGTCCAAAAGTTAGGGATTATTTGGCAATTGAACGCTTAAATGGTAGTGACTTGAGTAAGGAAATCACCCTAACTGCAAATTTAACATCGGTTACGAAGGAAACTGTAGAAGAGTTGGATATTGCAGACTATGCTAAAGTACAAGAAGTGCTAAAGGATTTTTTTTCACCGATTATACAAAAAACTTGAGATCGAAAGTACTTGCACTCAGCTCTGTCACGGGTGGTGGAATTGAGCAAATACTCAATATGGAGATGGATGAGTTTATTCTATGGTGTAAAGCAACAAAGGAAGTTAAATGTTAATCTTGAATTTTCTTGCTGATTAACAAAATGGTATCTGAAGTTTAAAATCAAAAAATGCTCTTATCGCATCTTATGTGGAATAGTACCTTACACAAATTTATTAAATGTTGTTGGTTAGTGTATAACGCTATACAGGATGTGGGTTGGAAGTATTTTTTGATTACGGTACAGTTTGAATAATTTTTTTATTGACTCACAAGACGGTATCTTGCTATTACATATAGTACTTCAATCGTAATAGGAATATACCCATTTTCATAATTGGTTACTTCTTTATATGCTAATCCGATTTTACTTGCTAACTCTGCTTGAGTACACCTTTGCATTAATCTACAATCTTCTATTTTTTGCCCTATTTTATAACTTATAGAACTAATATCTCTTACAGAAACAAACATATATACCTTACTTAGAAATAAATTTTCATGCAATTTGATCAGCGGATAAACCAACTATTTGCAAAATAATATCAATAGAAATTCCCCCTTTTACTAAATCCTTTGCAACTTTGATCCTTTCCGCTTTTCTCACTTTTTCTTCACAAATCCTTATACCTTCAAACAGAGACTCTCTTAATGCTTTACGTAGTTCTTGGCTCTCAATTTCTTTGTATTCTTTTATCAAATCCTGTAGCTCATTTTCTACTTTACTACCTTCATCTATTAGTAGATCTGTAATATTAATCGATAACGCTTCTGCCATTTCATATAATTTATCAAGTGGAACAGCAGTCCTTCCTTGTTCATAGTTGCTTATTTCGTGACGTGTTGTATTCATTTTCTCTGCTAAATCTTTTTGAGTATACTCCCTCACTATCCTCCATTCTTTTATCTTTTTCCCTATTTGGTAGTAGATAGAACCAACCTTTTCTTCAACACATTCATCAGCAGAGAGGCCAATTGCCTGTGAAACAATATCAACAGAAACTCCTGCTTTCACCAAACCCTTTGCAATTTTTATTTTTTCCGATTTTCTACTACTTTTCTCACTAACTTGGACAAATTTGGTTAGTAAACAAAACATTCTACGCAACTCTTGATCATTAATTGTTTTATATTTTCTTACTAAATTTAATATTTCTTCTCCCTTATCTTCAAGACAGCTTTTTGATACAGGAATAAGATCCGTAATACTGATTGATAGTGCCTCAGCTATAGCATATAACCTTTCAATTGTAACTCTACGGTTCCCTTTTTCATATTGCAGTATTACCCAATACTTTACACCAATTTTCTCAGCTAAATCTTTCTGAGTATACCCCCTCTCTAACCTCCAACTTTTCACTTTTTCCCCTACTTCATAGTCTAGAATTTTTTCCACGCAAAGAACCATACATATAATATTTTCTATTATAGCTCAAAGGCTCCAGATATAATAGCCAGACTCTGGAACCTTTAAATTAAAGTGCCCTACAAGTTTCTTTACTATTTTCACGTACTTTGTCTGCCCATGAAAACAATTTTTCACTTACTTCCTTCTGCTTTTCACTCCATATGCCACATCTAGTGAAACTACCTCTTTCTACCGCTTCTTTAAGTTTCACTCCTCCAAAGAGACAGTTTTTTCCTATTTCTTCGCCTCTTTTTTGTAACTCAGCCCACATTTCCTTATTTTCTACTCTCACTTGCACCTGATCTGCCTCTTGGTACAATATAATATTTAGCTTACCAATGCTCGTAGGAAATTCTAACATGACAGAGCTGCCATCTGAAATATCGGTATAGTTTCTTATACCTCCCTTCTCACTTTTAACCTCAACTGCATCATTGCCAATTTTTAAAATATTACTTCCTAACTCTCTGTTTGCTTTCAGTACTTTGGCAACTTCTACCTTGCTGTCCTCAGAGAATTCCACAAAAAACGTCCTATTATCTATTTCTAGATCTATTAAAGCTCCTTCCTGAACAGCACTTTCACCAGCTTTTCCTAGTTCTTCTAGTTGCTTATCTATCTGTGGCTGAATTTCTGGTTGTAGCTCATTATAGATTTCACCTATCAGTTTATTCTGTAGTAGAGTATCATGAAACTCTGCACCGCTTAACATTAATTTACGTATTACCTTTTTACGATCAACCTTATCAAATTTATGAAAATGTGTACCTAATACTACATACTCTGCGAAACTCCATTCCCCATCATTACATGCATTTAGCCTTGCTCCATCATCTATTACTTCATCTATAACTTTATTCATCTCTTTTAAACTTTTTGCTCTTACCACAGCACTTTTAAACCAGCTCAATTTTTCGCTTTCGCTTATACTTGGCTTTATTTTTTGCAAGGCAGAGGTAAATGGATTTTTATCTTCTTGATCACTTATAGGTTTTGTGCCATATATGTAATCAAGTCCCTTTCCGTAGTTGATTTGAACGTCTCTATTAGGGAAGGGCACTTCTCCAGGTTTTTTAGCCTTATTAATTTTGCTTACAAAAGTAGACTGCTGGTTAACACGACCAATTCCTATAATAGCATTTAACATCTCACCTTCTGATAATTTATCAAGATCAACGTTTAATTCATAAGTACCTCCTTCCTTATCACCAAAAGGTACGATTATTTTATTACCCATATTACCTCCACTATTAAAAATACTTTTTAAGCGTACAATAAACTTTATTATTATACATTATATTACTCATTATAAATTATAGTGAGTAGATTTGCAAATACTTTCTGCTATAACAATCCGTTTTCTCGAAAGCTAAAATAGCCTGCACTTGTGATAATAATGTGATCAAACAATCTAACGCTTACAGTACTACACGCTGCTGCCAAGCTCTTTGTTACTGCTTGATCTTCTTCTGAAGGTTCTAAGCTTCCTCCAGGATGGTTATGTGACATTATTACTAATGTTGCATTTTTTATTAATGCCTTTCTTGTAATTTCCTTTATGTATACTGGCGCTTTTTCCATTTCACCAATATAGGATTCTTCTCCGATTAATTGGCGCCTTTTATTCAAATACAATATTTTTACACATTCCCTCTCTGAGTGTCCTATACTTACGTTTAAGTATTCTACTAGCCCTTGTAAATCCATTATTGGCTCACTCTTGAGCTTTTCTCTGAGCACCCTTTCTAGTGTTTCCTTAACGCACATAATCATTGCTACTGCAGAATCAGTTACTCCTTCTATAACTTTCAGGTCATCCATTTCTCTACCTAAAATCCTTCCTACTCCTGCATAAGTATTCACCAGATTTTTAGCAATTTCTTGAGCTTGTGGCCTTTCATGCACTGCACTTAGAAACGTTTCTATTATTTCACGATCAAGTAGTGCTTTGCCTTTACTTTCTAATATTCTGAATTCGATTTCTTCTTTACTTTTATTCATATAATTTACCCTTCACTAACAACAAACTTTTTTTAAATATTTACTGCTGTTTTTTATCAGCATTGGCATAAGGCCATAGCTTTTGAGTGAAGTCAAATCAATTTCTCAATCTTTTTTACTTATTTTTTCATCAAAAAGTGAAAATATTAATATATAATGATTTTTTTATTTTAAGCTTGTTGAATTTCGCTTAAAGAGAGGCCTGTTGTTTGCAAAATAATATCGGTAGAAATTCCTTTTTTAAATAAATTCTTTGCAATTTTGGTTCTTTCTGCTTCTCTAATTTTCTCCTCACAAATCCGTATGCCTTCAAACAAAGATCTTATTAGTGCATGACGTAGTTCTTGACTTTCAATCTTTTTGTATTCTTCAATTAAATTCGGTACCACTTTATCATCTGTATCCTCTGTTAATTCAAGTAGGTCCATGATATTAATCGATAACGCTTCTGCCATTTCATATATAAGTGGAACAGCAGTCCTTCCTTGCTCATAGTTGCTTATTTCGTCACGCGTTGTATCTATCTTCTGTGCTAAATCCTTTTGAGTGTACTCTCTTCCATTCTTTTATCCTTTTCCCTATTTTGTAGTAGATAGAACCCGTTTTTTCTTCAATACATTCATCAGCAGAGAGACCAATTATTTTTGCAACAATATCAACAGAAACTCCTGCTTTAACCAGACCCTTTGCAATTTTTATTTTCTCTGCTTTTTTACTACTTTTCTCACTAATTTGAACAAACTTGGTTAGTAAACAAAATATCTTACGTAACCCTTGATCATTAATCTTTTTATATTCTCTTATTAGATTTAGTTCTTCATTTTTAAAGCAGGCTTTCTCATTTGATACAGGAATTAGGTCTATAATATCAACCGATAACACTTTTGCTATAGCATATAACTTTTCAATCGAAATTTTACGTATTCCTTTTTCATATTGTAGTACTACTTGATACGTTACACTGACTTTCTCCGCTAAATCTTTTTGAGTATATCCCTTTGCTAATCTACGATTTCTTACTTCCTGTCCTATTACTTTGTAATCTAAAAAATTAGAGCATTTATTCTCTTTTTTCAAATTTTATACTCCATAACCAGAAGAGCTGTTATGTATACTTAATTGGGAGCCTCTTTGATAAACTGAACTCATCTCCTTTCAAACAATTTTTCTATATCACTTAGTTTCATTTCTATATACGTTGGTCTTCCGTGATCAGAACATGAAGTTTTCTCAATTTGTCTTAGTATCTCATTCATCTCTTCCAATTTCATTTTTCTTCCTGCTCCATGGCAAGCGATTGTGGCTGATATTTTATTCACCTTATCCTCTATTGGCAACGTATCTTCCATTTCCGTTAACTTGTCTACTATATCAACTAGCATCTCTTTTATATCTATTGTTCCCAAGATTGAAGGTATTTCTTTCACCATTATTTTATCTTCTGATTCTATTTCAATACAAAAACCCATTTCAAAAAGCTTATCTTTATACATTTCAACCATCTCCATTCCTGCTTGGTTTTTAATCTCAACTGTTTCAGGAAGAAGAAGTTTTTGTCTTTTTATGCCTGATTTTTGCTTTAAGCTCTCGTATATCAATCTCTCATGGGCTGCGTGCTGGTCTACTATAATTAATTTGCCTTTAGCCTCAGCAATAATGTAAGTATTGTAGACCTGACAGCGTGCATATCCTAGAGGATGATCCGCTATTAAATCAATTTGCTTCCTTTCTAAAACCATCGTTCCCTTTTGGGGTGGAGATTCTCCATATTTAAACGTTTCTGGTAAGCTTTGCCTCCTTTCATCTGGTGCATTGAATTCTTTCATTAGACGATTTTCTAAAAGACTTGGCCTCCTTTCGTAAAATTCTTTTTGACCCTTTACTTCTCTGCTTTTTCCATTATTAACACGCTCATTATTCCTTTGACTTTCACTAACATCAAAAGGCGAACCACCCAGTTCTTCCCCAATACCTTGACACCTAGATCCATCAATATCACTCACTGAAGAGGTACCTATTCTCATTGACAACGCTTTTATTAGCCCTCTTCTCACTATTTCATATATTAACCTCTTATTTTGAAATCTTACTTCCGATTTATTTGGATGCACATTTACATCTACTTGGTCATATGGTACTTCTAAATGCAACACTGCAAAAGGATACCTATTGTCTGGAATAAAATCGTGATACGCATATCTAATTGCACCAACAAGTAGATTGTCTTTTATTGGCCTTCCATTAACAAACGTATAAATCTGAGTTGAGTTGCCACGATTGACATTAGGTTTACAGATGTGTCCCTTAAGTTTGATGCCTTCTTCTTCCTCTTTAACTTCCAACGAATTGCTCTGAAATTCTTCTTCTGTTTCACATAATCTGTTAAATAATGAAGTTTGCTTAACATATTTTAAGAGCTTTTTATTGCCGGAAGTGAGAGTAAACCCAATACTATAATTAATTATTGCTAAGTTATTTACAATATCAACTATAGCTTGTGTTTCTGCCCTCTCGGTTTTTAGAAATTTTAGTCTATTTGGTGTAGCAAAAAATAAGTCACGAACTTCAATATATGTACCCTGTAGCAAAGAACAAGGGATAACCTCTCCTATTTTTTCTCCTCCTTCATAACTTATAGACCATGCTTCCTTTGCTCCACTTGCCTTAGACGATAATTTCATTCTACTTACTGCTGCAATTGAATTCTCCTCTAAACCCAAGGTGCTTGATTTCTATTAACTCACTATCGCTTAATTTTGAAGTAGCGTGGCGCATAAACGCAAGTTGCAAATCTTCCTTTTCTATTCCATTTCCATTATCTGTCACAGTTATAAGATTGCGCCCACCACTTTCTATTTTGATCTCTATTTCTGAACTTCCAGCATCTATTGCATTTTCTACTAATTCCTTTACTACACTTGCTGGCCTCTCTATTACCTCTCCCGCTGCTATACGATTTATAGTTTTTGTGTCTAAAAGAATTATTGCCATAATACTCCACCCAATCTATGAAACTTAGAGTTCCCTCTATTTTTTGGTGATTTCTTGACCTCACAATCTCTATATTTTAGCTTTTTAGATTCCTTTCTAGCAAGTCTATCTGCCTCCTCATTGTACATATTATCGTTGTGAGCTCTAACCCACTTCCAATTAATATCATGCTGCAAAGCAACTTCATCTAGTTCCTGCCATAATTCTCTGTTCTTCACTGGCTTTTTATCGGCTGTCTTCCAACCATTTACCTTCCATTTATTGATCCACTCTGTTATACCTTGCTTAATATATCGACTATCAGTGTGTAAAATAACTTTGCAAGAAACTTTCAACATCTTTAGCCCGTTAATCACAGCCTTTAACTCCATTTTGTTATTCGTTGTGTTTTCTTCACCTCCAGAGATACGTTTTTTCACTTTTATTTTCATACATCACCACGGCTGCCCATCCACCAGGCCCCGGATTTCCGGAACATGCTCCATCTGTATATATTGTAACCTTCTTTTTTTCGCCCATACTTACAGGATATAGATTCAACGTAAATTTGCTACCGAAATATGTTGATATTATTTTTTGAATATTTTAAAATGTAAGGTGTGAGAGATTGACAAACCTGTCCTCACGATGTTAGGTAAATCGTAATTGAGCTTTTAGGCTCGTATTTTTATTAGGAGGTTAGTCTCTCACAATGAAAATAAATATTTTTAAGCTCTTAATAGCTCATCAATTCATTTGCTGGGGTTTTAAGGTGTTTTATAAGGCAATTATAAAAAGATGATCATCTCTTCATCTAAAGCCTAAAATGCAATTCTCAGGTCATCTCTAACAGCCGTTCTTTCTTTAACATATCCTAAAGTTTAAAAAAGTAAGGTTTTATAAACTGAATGTAAAAAACTTGAATATTTCTTCACAATTGTGTATAATTACCAATGCTTTTTAAGTGGATTTCTTATGGCTATTTCTAAGTTTCTCGATCCTAAAAATGATATATCGTTCAAGCGCATCTTTGGCACTGAAAAAAATAAGGACATTCTTATTCACTTCCTTAATGATATCCTTGGCTTCACTGGCAAAAGTACAATAAAGGATATAGAGTTCTTAAGTACTATTCAAGACCCTGATATTGCTTCTAAAAAACAAAGCATTGTTGATGTTCTTTGTAGAGATGAAAATGGGCTGCAAGTGATAGTCGAAATGCAGGTCGCTAAAACTAAAGGCTTTGAAAAACGTGCCCAATACTATGCTGCTAAAGCTTATTCAAGACAGGCTGACAAAGGTGATCAATATCATGACCTTAAGGAAATTATCTTTATTGCTATAGCAGATTGTATTTTATTTCCTGATAAGTCTGAGTATAAGTCAAAGCATACCATTCGCGATGAAGATACTAATGAACATGATCTAAAAGATTTTTACTTTATATTTATTGAGTTGCCTAAATTTCCAAAAACCAAAGAAGATCAGCTTTCAAGTATAGTTGAAAAATGGGTCTACTTCTTTAGATATGCAGATGAAACTAGTGAAGAAGAGCTAGAGAGAATAATAGGAAGTGATCTAATAATTAAAAGAGCATATGAAGAACTAAATAGGTTCAACTGGTCAGAAAAAGAATTTATTGCATATGAACAAGAGATCAAGCGTATTCGTGATGAACAGGCTGTCCTTGCTCAAAAACTCGATGATGCTACTCAAAAAGGTAGACAAGAAGGTAGACAAGAAGGCATCTTAATTGGTGAAGAACGCGGTATCAAAATTGGTGCAGAAAAAGGGAGAGAAGAGGGCGAAAAACAAGCTAAAATATCTGTAGCCAAAAACTCACTTAAGGCCGGTGTTTCTATTGATGTTATAGCTCAAATTACCGGCCTCTCTCATTCTGAAATTTTACAACTCAGGGAAAAAGCATAAATATTCCAGCCTATTCACTTCACTTTTCAACATTTATGAAAATCTTTCCTAAGTTAGACATACCCCGTAACCGTTCACGGAGATAAGGTGGTTTACAAAGTAAGTATAAAAGTGTAAAGAGATAGGAAGCTAAATATGGAATGGGTAAATGACAACAGTGCTGCAAGAAAAGGTTGTAGCAGAAAACGCTAATCTCAAGGAAGAAATAAAAGCACTGATCAGAGAAAATGATAGCTTGAAAGCAAAAATAGTTGAATTAGAAGACAAATTGGGCTTAAATTCGCAAAATTCATCGCTGCCACCATCACGAGATATATATCGTAAGAAAGCAAAAAAGAAAAGTGATAAAAAACCAGGAGGTCAGCCAGGACATAAGGTGCATAAGCGTGAATTAATGGCTGCAGAAGAGGTAGTGAGATGCACAATTGATACAATTTGTATGTGTGGAGGTAAGATTACTTTAGAAGATGAAATTATTCATCAGAAGGCAGAGTTGCCAGAAATTAAGCCAATTGTAACTGAGTACAGGTTGCAAAGAGGACATTGTAGAGTATGTAATAAAAGAATTACAGCAAATTTACCCGAAGGTGTTGCAAGAGATTTTCTAGGACCCAATGCTAAAACAGTTATAAGCAGCCTTAGCGGCTTTTTTATTAACTCAAAAAGAGAGGTACAGCAAATTTTGGGCAGTATTTTTAATCTAAATATAAGCCTTGGTTTAGTCTCAAATACTGAACGCAGGGTATCGAAGAAGTGTGCATCTGAATATGAGAAAATGAAGGAAGAGTTGCAAGGAAGCGAGTATTTGCATATAGACGAAACAGGGCACAGAAATCAAGGAAAGAGAGGCTGGAGTTGGGTAATAACAAACAAAGCGTTGACACTTCTGAAGGTAAGCGAGTCTCGTGGTAAGAAGGTGTTGAAGAGTTTACTGCCAGAATATGATGGTATAGTTGTGAGCGATAGATACGCTGTATAAAATTACTTCAATCGTGAAAATAGACAGATA
This sequence comes from Wolbachia endosymbiont (group A) of Rhinocyllus conicus, assembly GCF_947250775.1. Lineage (NCBI taxonomy): Bacteria > Pseudomonadati > Pseudomonadota > Alphaproteobacteria > Rickettsiales > Anaplasmataceae > Wolbachia > Wolbachia endosymbiont (group A) of Rhinocyllus conicus. The sequence goes on from NZ_OX366349.1 coordinate 1,561,360, forward strand.
TGTTGGGCACATCTGGCAAGAGATTTTGAGAGATTTGCCCATAGTAAAAATGTTGAAGTGAGCAAAATTGGCCAAGCACTAAAATCGCTCAGCAATAAGGTGTTTGTAGTAGATAAGGCAAAAAAACAAAATTTGATAGATAATTTGAGATTTTATCGACTGGTGCGAAAAATTCGGAAAAGGGTAAAACATTTTTTACGTAAAATGACGAGGGTTGCAAATAGCACTCAAGCTTCAAGAATGGCCGCTAAGATGTTACGATCTGAGGATATGATGTGGAAGTTTTTAAGAAAACCTGAAGTGATAGAAACAACTAATAACCTTGCAGAACGGCAAATTAGACGGTACGTAATTTATCGTAAAAACAGCTTTTTCACCTGGTCAGAACGTGGAGAAAGATTCGTGGAAAGAATGTTGTCGATATTTTTGACATCACGTCTAAATGGCCAGAACCCCTTTCAAAAGCTACAGAATCTAGTAGCTGTCACTGCTTAGTTCTTTAATTCATTCTCACAATCCGTGAACGGTTACCTTTCAAAAGCTACAGAATCTAGTAGCTGTCACTGCTTAGTTCTTTAATTCATTCTCACAATCCGTGAACGGTTACCATACCCCTAATCAAGAGTCTAGTGAACTATCTAAAATAGCTATAAAGATTACACATAGAATTACATAGATTACTATCATAACGAAACCCTCCTATTCAGCCTTCCATATCAAAAATACATACTGTAAGTTAACATGGAGAGTACATTACCACTTATTTCCTAATCTCAGTCTTGTACCTCTAATTTCTACTTTATCTATCTATAACCCTCAAACTTGCTACTGATCTCCCTTCTGATAAAATTAAAGAGTTAAAAGAGTGACATCCTTTTTTACCTATTTGGTAAACCATAAAGTACCTTCAATTCTTTCTCCAACTTTTCTTCCTAAAGCCTCAGCTCTAACTTTTTCAGCATGCAGCATTCCCTTTTGAATTTTCTTAGGTAATGGCGTATTGTTAAATTTCTGATTTGTCGCTTTCATGGCCAACATGTTCAATGCAAACAATGTACTTGGTACATCAACTTGCGCCGTAGCTCTTGTTAAATGCGCATGTTTAGAATTATGAGAACTTTGCTGGTTTTGATGAAAACCTTGTTGTTTTTGATTTGCACCACCTATCATTTTTCTACTATCTATTCTCTCATTACTAATCCTTTCAGACCATTTATTGTTTGCACTAATCGTTGGTTTGTGTTGGTTACTATGTTTATAGGAGCTGTCATCACACCGTTTATAATTTACTATGTGCTCCTTTCTTTCACTAATTTTTTTAGGTTGACCATCAAAGTAACTATGATTTTTATTGCTATGGTGAGATAAAGTAGGTTTTGGTCCATTATGTAAAACTCCTAACTTCTGCTGTTTTTCATTACCTACAACTCTCGATTGATTAACACTCTGCTCATTGCCCATTTTGCTTCCATATTGTTGTTTTGCTTGCCTGTCATTGCCACGTTTTTTGCTGTAGGCACCGGCATTCTTATCATTACTTTTACGAGCATCATACTTTGACATATATTGAAATTCCATCTCTTGTGCTTGATCATAGCTAGGCTGTTTTGATTTCCATTGATTGCTTGAGTCCATTTGAATATCTGTAAGTTTAGAATCTTTTAATTCTTTAGCTGTACCTCTGTATAACCCATTTACTAAATCTGATGCCAATTTTCCACCTTTTTCTTTTGCCCAACCACACAAACCATTTATCCATGAAGATGATCTTGTGCCACTACTTGCTACTGAATTTAGGGATTCACTTGGCAAATGACGGCGTTCGCGTCGTGCAGATCTTTCTTCCTCGAGTCTTTCTTTTAAATAGTTCACAATACTACTATGTCCTTTATCTTTAGCAATATCTAGTGGTGTTTTACCGTAATCATCTGTAGCACTGAGATTAGCACCAGCATCTACAAGAGACTTCACTATATCAAGTCTATCGGTGCCAGCAGCATAGTGTAAAGGTGTCCAATGACCTTTGTCTTCAGCATTAACATTAGCATCATGACTAAGAAGTAACTTGACTGCATCTAGCCTGTAGTTTGCAACTGCTCCATGTAAAGGAGTTGCTTGATATTCCCCATTTTCAGTTTCAATATTAGAACCATTGTCAAGAAGGAACCTTATTCTATCTAAATCACCTATTTCAGCAGCTGAATACAGTAGTGTACTGCCGTCCTCGTCCTTAGTATCAATGTTAGCACCCTTGGCAATGAGACCTTTAGCTTCATTAAAACCACCACCTTGCACTGCAGCTAACAATTGTCTATTTAGACTTGACTGTGTTTGTTGTAAGTACTCTACAACATTATTATGTCCTTTATCTCTAGCAATGTCTAGAGATGTTTTACCACTATTATCTTTAGTATCAACATTAGCTCCACTATTTATAAGATATTGCAGCACATCTAAATGACCACCCCAAGAAGCCAAGTGTAGTGGCGTCTCGCCATTTCTATCAGCCTCATTAATACTCGCTCCTTTCATGAGGAAAAGTTCTATAATTTCTTTATCATTGTTCTCAGCAGCAGTATACATAGGCCCCCTACCATAGACACCTTGAATATCCTTGTGATTATTCATAACAGCAAAGTGCATAGGAGTTCTGCCAAGTATATCTTTAGCATTCACATTAGCTCCCTTATCAACTAAAAACTTAGCGATATCTGAATGACCTTTCAATGCAGCCCAGTGTAGTAATGTGCAGCCATATTTATCAGTCGCATTAACACTCACATCTTTACTAACAAGAAACTCCACTGTGCCTAAGTTACCACTCCAAGTATAATAAAACCCGCCATGCGTTCTGTCGTCAATATCTTTAGCAATAAGATCATTGATTGTCTTTAGATCCTTTTCATTTTTTACAGTAAGTAACAATTCTTTATCTAAGCGTGTTTGCATAAAAACTTCCATCATTGTATTAGAATTAGTATCATCTGCCTCATTTTCGGGAGTTCTACCACTGTTATCCTTGACATCGATGCCAGCTCCTTTACTTATAAGATACTTTACCATACCTAAACGATGATAAGACTGTGAAGCATAATGTAGAGGAGTTTTACCATCCTTATCTTTAATATTAACATTAGCACCCAGATTTATGAGATCTTTTACTTTACTAAAATCACTATCTTGCACTGCAGCCAGTAATTGCTCATTTAATTGAGCTTGTTTTAAGTATTTTACGACGCTATCATACTTTCGGTTGATGGCGATATCTAGCGGTGTTTTACCATCCTTATCTTTAGCTTTGATATCTGCTCCCTTACTTGCAAGATACCCCACTACATCCAGATGGCCGCCACCAGAAGCCATGTGCAATGCTGTCTGCCCATCACTATCTTTTAGATTAACATCAACTTTCTCCTCATCTATAAAATACTTTACCACATCTAGCTTACCATTGTAAGCAGCATAGTGCAGGGGAACTCTACTGCCATTATCTTTAATTTCTAAGCTATTTTTTGCATCTGCTACAAAATATTTTACTATATCCAGATTACCACCATAAGCAGCAGAATGCATAACAGTTATCCCATTACTATACTTAGTATTCAAGCTAGCCCCTTGACTTACAAGATCTCTAACTTCATCAAAATTACCATATTGTGCTGCAATAAGTAATTCTTGATTTAGCTGCACTTGTTTTAAATACCCTACAACATCGTCATGTTTTTGATCAGTAGCAGCATCCAGCGATGTCTCACCACCTTTGTCCTGAGCATTAATGTCAGCTCCCTTTTCTACAAGGTACTTCACTACACCTAAGTGACCATTCCAAGAAGCACAGTATAGTGGCATTCTACCATACCTATCAGTATCATCAACGTTCATTCCCTTACTGAGAAAAAACTCTATGATGTTTGTATTATTACTTTCAGCAGCAACATGTATAGGTTTTCTACCAAATATATTCTCAGCATTAATATCAGCTCCCTTCTCTATTAATAATCTAGCATTGTCTAATTGACCTTTCCATGCAGCTAAATGTAGCGGTGTCCAACCATTTTCATCTGTTGAATTAACATCAACACTTTCTTCAAAATGATTATTCACAGAAATATTGCAAACAGGAGGCTCTATTAGGCTTTGATTAAAACTAAAAGCTCCACCAGTATTGTCCACAGCGCTTGTACCTTCAACCCGACTTCTACCTTTTCTTACAGTAGATCCACAATCTTCTATTCTCCATACACCTTGTGTAACCTTGCCCCCCGGAACCCAAGTAAATACTCTTCTCCTATCTTTGTCATATTTAGCATAATCAGCAGCATACAAATACTCATTATGCTTAACATTCCTTATATTACATTTATCACCGTTAGGCTCAATCTTCCATACACCTTGCGTAACTTGTCCCCCTGGAATGGCTTTGTTGCATCGCTACTTATGAAAGGCTAACTATAGCTAGGATTATAAGCAACCTATTGAAAATCTTGTTTTTTTGCAATCAATCTGATCAAATTTAAGAATAGTAATTTATTATTTATATTAATAAACTTAATTCTATTGAAAATAGCTAAAGCATTGAAATTCTTGAATTTTAGCCGGATTAGTGAGTGGTAGTGAAATTTCTTTTACTCAAATTTAGGTATTCACTGACCGTTCTTGTTATAAATACCAGAATAATAAGCTACTGATATTCTCCATCTTTTTTATCTTTAATCCATCATAGCTAGCGATGCAACAAAGCCCCCTGGAATCCAAGTAAATACCATTCGTCTATCATTATCATAATTAAAATAATTACTAGCAGCATATAAATGTTCATTAAACTCAACATTTACTATACGAAAGCTATCACCATCAGGCTGAATCTTCCACACACTTTGTTTATCATTTTTCCCAGGAACCCAAGTAAACGCTCTCCTCCTTTCTGTGTCATAATTAAAACAATCAACAGCAGCATATAAATATTCATTTTGATAAGTATTTTTAATACATACTTTTGATGCAAATACTATATTCTTTACTGATTCTGGTAATTTACTTTTTAGCCTTTCAAGATCAGATCTTTTTTCTGAATCGAGACTAGAATATTTATCAAAACTCATTGCCTCTTTAATAGAGTAAGCTAACTTAAATATTGCACTATTATTTAAATCATCATTTCTTTGCATTGCATCAAACACAGCTACATAACCTGATATACGCTGACCAGCATTATTATGACTGCGTACATAACTTAATGTTTCTTTCGTATCTACCCTCCCATACACATCATTTATAACTCCTTTAATTATATCATCAAACAGCTTTCCATCTGATTTATAAATTTCATTAGCAAGTTCATTAACTGAACTATACCTATTACGCAACATGCCATCCTTTAGCTTCTCTTTTGCTACACTTTTTATTGAATATCTTAACTTCTCTACAAAAAACTCTGCCCATCTTTTTACATTAGGTGCAGTATCTGCTTGGTTAATAATTTCCTTCTTTACGCCCTCAACTACTCCCATCATCTTATATGGGTCGTTACCTTTAGCTTCAATACTAGCATTCTTATCAAGGAAGAATTTGACCATATCTAGATTACCATTGCAAGCAGCTACACGTAGAGGTGTTCTACCATTATTATCTTCAGCAATAATATTAGCACCTTTATCAACAAGAAGCTTAGCTATATTTAACTTGCCTTCTTGAGCAGCCCAGTGTAAAGAATTACAACCATGAATATCTTTGTCTTTAACATTAACGGATCCTCTATTAAAAAGAAGTTTAACCAGATCTAATCTACCTTCTTGAATAGCTACATATAAAGGTGTTAATTCGTGCTTATTTTCGGTATCAACACTTCCAATTCTTCTGATTAAGTCTTCAGCTTCACTGATATTATTTTGTACTATAGCGTTAAACATCTGATTTTTTAATACAACCACTTTTTCTTTATTAAGGTCCCCTATAATATCCTCTGGGTTACAAGTAGAAATTATGCATTTTGAGTTAGAGAGCATTGTATCGTTAAAAGCAAATATCATCTCTCTTGCTGGCTGGTAGGTATTCCAATTCTCTACTTTTATTAGAGTATTATTTTTGTGTAATAGAACTAAGCTATCATTAATAACTTCTGCATCAAAACCTAATATAGACTTATCTCTGAAATCGACTAAACCAATATCATTATTATTAATTGGCTGATTATGGTAAATCTGTAATCCTTGTTCATCTGGTTTGTAATATCTGAAAAAATTAGGATTTGTTTCTATATGTTTAAGTTCTAGATTTGCACTATCGATTTTGTAAAATTTATTGTTTATCCGCAATACAATATATTGATATTCTGGACTTTTTAAGTAATCAATTAAACCAATAGATAAAGACCATTTGATACCATTACTATCTAATACTGTAATATTTTGTATCTCTAAACTGTCTTCCGTAAGATCAGAAATTGGTTTGTTATAGCATTCGTTTATATAATTCCTTTCACCTTCCCTTATATTTATACTATTAATATCCATTACATTTAATTCAGCAAAATCGATAATGTCATAAGATATACTTTGATGAAGCACTGCTCTGTTTTTTATTTTTAAATTAAGCCTTATAGTAGATGAAAGGGTATCATACTTTAATGTATGATTATATTCTGGTAGTTTGATAACATACTGATGTTGTCCTTTTCCCCCTTCTACCATGATGTCTTGATAGTGATTACATTCTATCATATAGCGATTATAATCATACTTTCCTTTATTGTCGTGGTATTTTTGATAACTACTACTAAGATCGGAACTATTGTAACTAAAATCAACAATTATCTGATCTGAATATACACCACCAATTATCACTTTTTCTGCGGGTATTCCCATGTAATTTCTAGTGACTTCTATTTTAGATAATGGAATGTTTAAATTATTATTGTTAGCAATATCTTTTGTAATTTGGTATGCATTAGGTAACTCTAGATTTAAAATATTTGCTTGTATAAATGCTTTTAACTTTTTTTCACCATTTTGTACAACTTCTCCATCAATATCCTTTCCTAAACCATTTAACTCTTGATACCAGATATCCTTTACTATATCAGATAAAGACTTATCTTGTATTACTACAGATTCTGTTATTCCCTGATATTTTGCTTGAATTACTAAGTTTTTAAAATCATCTATTTTAGTACTCGAAACAATACTTTCCATATCATCAGCTAAAAGATTTAAACTATAGCCACCTTTTCCTATATCTTCACTTATCTCCAACTGTGTAATATTAGCACCTTGAATATCTATTACATCAAAGTTTTCTTTTCCTGTATCACTTAAATCACTCACTATCTTAGCGTTATCACTATTCTCATTAACAATAAATACTGTTTGTTTTAACCCTCTATAATGCACATTTTCTTTATTTACTACTCTGACTTCATAATCTTGACCTTGACAATCAAATGAACCCTGATGCACTTCTGTATTTTTTACGTTAATTAACCTTGTTTTACAGTGAGTAGTAATATTTTGTTTGCTATCAGAGTTTGACACATAGTTATACGTGTTAACTAGTTTTATATTACTACTACCATAATGTATCACTCCTTCATGCAAATCTACAGCAACATTATTAACTTTAACATTCATTACTAGAGTATTTTCTTTTCCTGCTCCACCTTCAAGAGCACCAGATATAGAACTATTAACAATAAAAATAGTTTCATTATTTTTAGAGCCAATATAACGTATATTACTGCCCTCTGGAATATGCATTACTGCTGGATAATTTACAGCTGCTGTTAATGTCCTAGGCCCTGAAATATATAACACCGAATCCTTGGGAAACATTTTGTCTTTTTTACTGTTAGAATTTTTTCTTGTTGGATTAGTAAAAATAAAAGGCTCTCCTGAGAGTGTAAAGGTTTCTTGACACTTCTTATGAATCTTACCAGTATTACATGGAAAATGTAGATCATAGATACCTCCATATCCTTTCGATACTTTACTAATTTCATTGCATTGAAATTTTTGTAGCGGGTTTCTTAATGGTGCATCTACAATTCTTAAACCAAGGTTTTCATATTCATATTTTGTTAGATGAGGGATGTGTTTTGCATCTGTATTAACAATGTAAACTTTCTTTTCATCTATATCTTGATGACATTGAGAACTACTTTTTACATTACAGATAAATCTTTCCCAACCTTCATTCATGACCAAAGTATAAGGCCTTGTAGGCAGTGTTTGAGATATATTGAGGGAAGATAAATCACTCTTCAAATTAGAAGCTAGGTCGATTTTACCAAAAAAAATATCATCGTACCTCTTTTCTAAACCACACTCTTCCGTCACCATGCCTCTACAACCTAAAAATGCTTGCCTCTTACACATAGACCTTGTTCCAAAGCTTTTAATCACCTCACTATATTTCTCTTCAATGGAGATTACGTATTGTACAACTGCAGCTATATTATAATTATCATTTAACAACTGAATAGCTACTTCTTTTACATGATTTAAGTAACCTTTTACTCTAATCTTATCTTCATATTCCTTTTCTACATCTCTCCCTGTAAAAAACCTAATTACCTTTGCAAAAAAGACTTCTGCCTGCTCATTACCAGGTAACAGAGGTATTTGCTCTGCTATTGCTTTGGTATACTCTACTCTCTCATGAATTTCTACGCCAATTGTTATTAATATATCAGCAACCATAGTAACTGTTGCCACTTTGCTTAAAACTTTGCTTGCAGCAGATAGTCCTCTTAAAATCTTAGTAGTAGCACTTACACCCTTCATTGTAGAACTAATTCCTATACTTATAGGTTTTATACTCATGCTTGCTAACTTTACACCACTGCTAGCTGCCCAATAATAATTTAATGGATGATGATTACCTTTAGTTATTTCATCTACACTATATCCAAACTGATAAGCAATAGTTGCAAATGTAATACCCTGAACTACTGGATTACTAATAACCTTAATAAAAGCCTGACGTATAGGTTGTGGTATTTTACTGACCAATTTTCCTATTTTACTATTATGAGAAATACTTATACTCTCTCTAACATCATCCATAGCATCTAGTATGCCATTGATACCAAACACTTGCTTCAGAGCATCATTATCATGCCGTCCAAGTGTTGTTGCATCACTTATGCTATCAAACAAGTCATATATGGCCATGAGGGAGAAAAATTTTCCACTTTTAGCCCCTTTTATCTTTGCTGAATCAAACTTATTATGATCAAATTCAATTCCTCGCTGCTCAAGATTTTTTCTTACATCGTCAATATATTTTGCAAAAACTTTTTTGTTAATGTCACTAAAGTGATTTTCAAATTGGTTAAAAGTATTCTCTCTAACTCCTTTTTCCAATAAATTCCGTTTAATCTCACTTATAACATTATCATAATTTTGATTAGCTATTTCAATACTACCTACATCTTCAATGTATTTTTTATTCTCTAACAACTGCTTATCATTTGATAGTTGATGTAATTTATTATGAATTTTCTCTCTTTCTGGATCTGTAATAAAATCTTTAATTATACTATCAAGTTTTACTTTGTAACCATCGATGTTTAAATAATGTTCAATACCTTGTCCTTTAATTTCTTCTATTATCGCATACTCTTTATCGCTACTTACTTTTAACTTTATCTCAAGATTTTCCTTATCCAGTATATAATTTTCTATACTCTTAATATTTGTAGCGTTATCTATTATTAATTCTTTATCATTACCGTTATTGTCTTTGAATTTTATATTTACTTTACCACTATCAATACTCACTTGAGGAGAATCTATAGTTATAATTTTTGTGTCATAAGCTTCAATACCAAACAACTCTTTAATAAGTTTTTCCTTTTCTTTCTCTGTAATCTTTTCTTCATCACGTGAATCTATACAGACCATACCTGTACTACGCTGTTTCCTTCCTTTGGAACATTGCTGCTGGCTAATACTAAAGATAGAACTATGAACTACCTTAACAGGAATAAACGCATCTTTGCTCATTAAGATAAGGGAATCTGCATTATTCGCACCTTTATCAAATACAACACCTATAAAATCTACTTTTTTCCCATCTGTCAGCGTCTTATAAGTTACACCTTTCTTATACTCATCGGCTATTTGTTTGTTTGCCTCATCTTTTAATGCATCAGCTGTCTTGCCTTCCCTTGGTCCTTTAAGCTCTAACCCTACTGGATCGTATTCTTTAGCACTGCTAGCTTGATCTGCAAATTTGATACCATGAACCAGCATATCAATACGTTTTCCTCTGCCTGTTTGAAACTCAGTTAATACTAATGCCCTGTTTTCTTGTAGTTCTCCTAGCTTTATATCACTATAGTGGCTAAATGCTCCGTGAGATATAGCTTGAGTATGCGCTTCCTTTTCTATTAGAACCTTAAAAGGTAGCACTGTCTCACCTAATTTTCCAAATAACTCCTTATACTTGCCTATTGATTGAGATTGATCTTGTGAAGAAGCAAGCTGAGACTTCAATACCTCATCAAATGTTTCCTTTAACCCAGCAGGATAAGGAATGTTTTTCCACTCTCCACCAAAAAAACTTTTTCCCTGCCTATACTTATCCAAGGAATTATATCTATTAACCTTCTCTACATCGAAAAAATCTGATCTTCTTTCCTCTTGTAAACTTATACATACTTCTGTTATTTTACTGACTGTTGGTAGGTTAATGGGTATTTTTTTCTCACTAAACTCTCCTTTTCCTCCCTCTCTAATGTGAAAGATAAACACCTCTTTATTCTGCCCTTGATTTCCTTTAGTCAGCATGAATGTTGTCACAGGCCTTTCAGTTGATTGTGCACCAGACCTTGTAGAAGAAACAAGTGGGTACTCATTATATAAAAATACAGATTTCTCTAAATTAATTCTCTCGAACTCATTAGCAAGAAGGAGTTGCCCCAAGAGAAATCTACTAAAGTAATTACCTCCTTTCTCTGGTGTACCGGGAAATGTATGATAAATACGTTCTAGTGGCTGTTTTATTTTTTCTTTAACATTAGTGATCGTATCTTGTCTTCCATCCCAATCTGAAGCTTCCTTCAAGAGTGCTTGCATTGTAGGTAGAGCAATTTCTCTGTCTTCACGAGGTGATATATACATTGAAAACTTTTCAGTTGAATCCAAATTTAACCCTACACAAAGCACATTATCTGAAACGGTTAAAACACGCATTGTGTTTGGCTGAAAACCTTTTGCATAATCTTTTGCTTGCTCTAATGCATTACCTGGCGTTGTACCAGCAGCTGTTCCTGCTTTTAATTCAATAATAATTGGAACAGCGTTTAATGACCTATCCTTGCCACGAGGCACTAGAACAATATCAGCATAACCTCTCCCTGCAAATTGCTCTAAGTAAACCCTGAGATTATACCTATAGCGGAAATTCACTAAAGCTCCTGCTACAAATCCATGATGTGCTGCTTCTTTTACTTCTTGACCATAGACAAGTGAATCCTTATGTTCAGAGTGAATTTTACTAACTTTTTTTAGAATATTTTCAACAGGTTTTTTCACTTTTTCCACATCAGGATTAGTCAGCTTTGCTATATCACTTTCTGGATTATTCCATAATCCCTTTTTTATTTCCTTAAACTCATGTATTGTAGAAGCATCATTGTCCAATTTATTATTTTCCACATTAACAGATATTCCTGCCATTTTCCCTTTGGCATCTTTTTCTTTAGTGATTTCTACTAATCTCACACCTAGCTTACCTTGATCTCTAGCTAGCCTCACAACATCATTCCTGGCAACTTTAGTATTGCCTAATATTTTATCTAGCTCACCATAACTAAACTTTTTTCTTGTGCTACCAGATTCTGCAATAACAAAGAGCTTTACTTTATCAGCAGCATCTTCTGGGCTTTTGATTTCTCCTTTTTTAATAACAGCTACTTTTAGAGTCTTTGAACTGTCAAAACTAAAATATATTTTCTCAATGTTCAGCTTTGCTGCAATTTCTGTGTCTATCAAAGTAGAAAAACTTCCTAGAAAGAAATGAGGAAAAAATTCTTCTTTACCTACTGAATGTAAATACGATGGAACCTGGTCAACATACGATTGAAACCTTGCTTTGAAAGATTCAAAATCACTCCCTTTTGGAACTGAAGTACTTGGGCCAGCTTTTACTGACTCTCGAATTAGTAGCTCTATTAATTCAAAATCCTGCACTCCTTGATTATCGACTTCTCCTTGTTTTCTTTTAGGCATATAACCCTCCTTTTAGACATATAATATTTTTAATGATCACCTAACCCCACATAAGACTGTTTACTAATCCCTACCTCAGCTAAATCACTACTTGGGCCAGGTATGTTTTTTTGATCGAGTTTTTCACCAGCAGACTTACCATAGCCTAAAAACTTATTTAATGATTGATTATCTCTTTGTTCTAATATAGAATGTATACAGTTTGCTTTCTCAGAAGACATAAACTCCTTGATTTGCTTAGAATTAGCCTTATCTAACATTGCCCACACTGGCTTCATAAAACCTTTTTCAACCAAATGTACTGAAAATTTTCCTTGAAAAGAAGAATCTTCCATCATTTCCTCGTCCAATGTGAAGGTACAATGATTATCAAATCCTTCTTTTTTCCACATATGCATAAAAACCTCCACACCAGCACCTAAATAATGCTCTGGACAGTCCTTTATCATGAATTTCAACCAAAGAGAATAATCATCTTCTGAAATTTCACTTGATTTTAAACAATCAAATAATTCCTGAAATTTATCAAAACTAAGCACGTCCTTCATTCTATTTAAAGATCCATAATAACCATTCTTTTCTAAATCTCTTTTCAAAAGCTCTGGATATTTATCAGGACTTATCTGACTTAAACAAAATTCAAATACATCAGGATAGCCATTATCATGTGCTGCATGCACTGCAATTTTCATAAAAACCTCATCTTTCTCCCGAGCACTTAACTCACTTTCAGGTAATGATTTTATCTTATTCCAAAAGAATTCCACCGCTTCTACACGTCTTCTCCTCGAACTTATTGCTGCACGGTGTAAACCAAAGACATAAGGATGCTGATCTTTTAGATCTAACTCTGAAATGTATCCACTAATGAAATGTGACCAAAATTGCATCATTGCATCTGTACACCAATTTCCACTTACTGATTTGACTAATTTTTTTATTGCGTCTGAATCTCCATCTTTTATTTTATCTTCCTGTTTAAAATGTTCAAATAGAGAGATTATATCCTCTTCTAAGCAACACCAACATGCGATTTGGTAAAGATAAAAGTCCTTCAGTGGATTACTTGTACCCTTCCAACTCTGAGGTTCTATCATCTTTTTAGCAACTACTCTTCTATTGAGTTTAATGCCATGTATTGTATCGGTTTTTTCCCAACATTCTTCATCTGATAATATATCAAGAAAAAAGGGAAGATTTCCGGTATTGATAGTCTCCAAATACCCCCGCCCCCAATTTCTTATTTGAAGTTGTTTAGATGCTTTATAAGGATCATCATCCTTAACAATAGAGAAAGCTACCTTAGTCAGATCATCTAAATCCATAATTCCCCCCATAAACAAAAGCTTATTAAGATACAGAACTATGATGATTTATACATTCTATATCACTTTCAACATGATAATACATCTTTGTAACCTGTCAATCACTATTGTAGAAAAATTTTCTAACTAAAATAATTTTCAATAAAAGCTTCTTGACAGGCTCAATATAAGATCTTTTGTTTGCTTTTATATTCTGTTTTTTGTCATAAGCTTGCCTTAATTCTTCTTTGGTTATTCTAAAACAAATTACTATTAATTTAGTAGCGTGTCTTATTAAAAAACTAAACAATACACCCATTTCCAGCACTCAAAACCAAGGGTGGTGAGAAGTGTTTTTCTTGGGATGTGTTGGTCTACCAAACAATACGTTCGAACTTTTCTATATAATAATTCTACTATACTATAAAGTCAGCTATATTAACCTACTTTTGCCACATTTAGATATGAACTAATTTGTTTGGCTTTGTTGCAACAATTTTGCGTTTTTATTTTCACAACGCTGCTTTTATTTAAATTGTTCTCACAAAGGTAGGTACTATTTTTGGAGAAAGTAAATAATTAAAATTTTTGTGACGCTAAAGGGACTTGTGTTTTTATAAAAGTAATACTTTTTATGATAAAAAGAGCATACAAAATAATAGCCACAAATCCAAGTTTTTCACAAACTTTAAAACTCTTATCTCCTACAAGAAGGTCCTGCAATTGCTTCATTAGTTACATTGTTAAATACAGAGCTTGGCGCTTGCGTTTGTATAGCTCTTTTTCTTTGTTCTTCCTGCATATCTTGCAAAACAGTACTTATAACTACTTCTATCAATTCATCACTAACAGCGCCTTCTCTTACAACTCGTTCTTCATTAAACTTTATTTCTTCCATTATTGCACCTAGCACCTGCTCTAGAGAAAAGTTGTACTCTATAATACACTTCACAATCTCCCGTTTAATCTTTCTTTGATCTTTCAATATTGCTTTCCCTAATTTACTATCCATGTTGAAGTCAGATAACCTTTTCGTAAAAAGATCCTCCACTTCCTCAATAAGTTTTGCTTTGTGTTTTGCTTGTCTTAATTCTTCTTCTGCTTTCTCTCGTTCTTCTTTCAATTGCTTAGATTCTTCTCTTTGCCTTTGGAAAGCTGTTTTCTTGCTTTGAAATCTATTACTCAATAATTCCTCTAAGCGTTTTAACATGAATACTATTACATTTCCTATTTCTTCTTTAGTCGGTACTTTACCTACCTTCGATTCCTTATAGGATCTCTTTACCTCTTCATTTAATTCATTATCATCATTCTTAACATAGGAATTTACCATAGCTCTTGTATGAAATAGTAATTCTCTGTAGGATAACTTATCCTCCTTTATGTTATCTTTATAAGATAATTGATTTTTCTTCTCTATTCTCTCTTCATGCGATGATTCACCCTCTACCTCTTCTTTGCTTTTTTCTTTCAAAACTTCCTTGCTATCTTTACTTTCTTTCAGTATGGAACTTATCTTATCAAGAGCATCTGAGTCGAAACGATAACCCTGAAGACTATAGCAATTCTTTTTGTCCTTAAGTAGTTTAGTAGCAAACTTATAGTATGCTTCCATCAAAGTAAAATAGTCTAACATAGGTAGTACAAAATTCTCATCTGGATTCACGCCATAAGATTGCCCTACTAGCATTTCATATTGTTCCTTGCTCTCTTTTAAGAACTTTTCTACTGCTTCCTTTATTACCTCAAGCAACTCAGATTTTTCACAACGAGCATTCAAAGACTCTAAGTAATCTACCCAACATTTATAATATTCCTCCACATCCCATTATAAGCACTATCAAACTCCTTCCATCTTACTTCTATAACGTTGCTTAAAGACTCAATTTCTTTATATGTTATGTTCTTTATTGCCAACAACTTTTCACAAAGGAATTCAACAGATGCCTTTGCATCTTTTAAGTACCTATTTCTTGCCCTCATCAAAAATTCTTCTTCCTGATCAGTCAAGCGACTCAACTCAAACAAAGCAGAATTTCCATCTATGGACGACACCTTTATGGTCCTGACTAATTTATCAATCCTACTTGCCTCTTCTAACCTATTTTCTTCCCTATATGCTTCCTGTGCAGTTTCAGGTACTTTTTCATCACTAGAAATAAGATTGTTGCTTTGTAGTAATTTTTTACATGAACCTATTATATCAAACCCTAATACCATTTTCCCTCCAAGTTTATGATAACTATAAAGATAACTTAGCCTTGCAACGTAAAGTTGATGCAACGCAACGTTAGTAAATAAGGAATAGATTAAGCGTGAAGCAATCGAGTAATCATTGTAGTTCACCTGCTCTATTTATTTGTTCTTCAGTGATCGTAATATCCTCTATCTGTTTACTCCATGGCCACCACCAATACTGCGGCATTCTCTCTAGTGCTTTCAGCAATTTAACACAATCCTCTTGGCTTACCACCCCAGCCTTTCTTTTTGTCATTTGATAGTCAACGGCAAGTGTAGTTATAATCCCTAGTACTATTAGGCTAGAAGTTACTACTGCAGCAAGATATACCCTGCGTGTTGATACAAATGAAACAAGCCCAGCAGAAAAAGCAACTATAGGAGTGAAAAAAGCTCCAACTCTTATATAGTCTGTGCGATAATCCCTTATCCCATATAACTCATCAAGTAAAATTGGACCAAACTCCCATCCAAATAACCGATACTTTCTACGACTAGATAAGAACTCAACAACATTTTTTTGCCACTCAGGCAAACTGGATGCATGTTTCATCAATTTCTCCCCATTCCTATATTTGCACCATCCGAAACAATGAAGCTCTATCAAACCCACGTCCATATTTAATCTGAAGTTCTTTTGCAAGTTGGGAGATGATTCGTTTGCCATAGTCTGCACGTTTGTGCTTTAAGATATCTTGACCAATTCTGAAGCCAATTTCCCAATTTAACAATACTAGAGTAGAATTGAAATGTGTAGCAAGATGATTCTTTGCTCTATCTATTAAATTACTAATATCCCCTAATAAGCTAGTAGTGATATCCATCAACGCTATTTTCAATAAAGAACCATTATAGCACAAAAACTAACTTTCCTAGATTTTAATATGTATGCAAGAGGTTACTTTCACCCCGAAAAAACATTACTACTTCCTCTTATTACCTTAAATCCACAGGAAAATCTCGCTTGAGTGAGGCTATATCTACACACTACGTTTTCTTTATTTTGCTTATAACTTCCACAAGCAGTGCAAACATAAATGAAGAATACAAATATCCTTTTGGTAATTCTATATGAAATCCATGAAGTATGAGGTACACACCGACAAGTAAAATAAATAAGATAGCAATTACTTTTAAGCCTGGGTTAGATTTGATTAACTGGGCGGTATAACTTGATAAAAACAGCATTGCTAGCATGGAAAATGTAAATGCTGTAGCAATTATTATCATGTTATAAGTTAATGCTATAGCAGTTAATATCGAATCAACTGAAAAAACTAAATCTATTAATATAATTTGTAGCACAACTAAAAAAAATTTTGATTTAACGTTTGCTTTCTTTTTATTTTTCTTACATACAAAGATGTCATCCCATAACTCCATAGAGCTTTTAACAATAAGAAATAATCCCCCTGCGATCATAAGTAAATCTCTTGCTGAAATATTTAGCGATGCAGTGTGAAATATAGGTTTTTGCATTGACAATATAGATGATGTAAAAAATAGTATTACAAAACGCATTAATAGCGCTAATCCAAGGCCCATAAGGCGCACTCTTTCTCTCAGCGCATTTGGTACCTTATCTATTGCTAGAGAAATAAAGATTAAATTGTCTACACTAAGTATAGTTTCAAGTAGTGTAAGTGTCAGTAAAGTCCAAGCATCAGCTAGCATTTTTGTCCCAAATTCGGCTCTTCTTACTCTACAATAGATGTGTAAAAATTAAGTGACTTCACTCAGAAGTTTTATAGCAGCTCTCCAGAAAAACAGGATAACTGCTAATATAAAGTTCAGCAGCTTCTTCTATTTTCGTTTTTGAGCAAAATCAATAATAAGAGAGTTTCTTATTTTCATACACGCAAACAAGATAAAGCCTTATTTTCGTTTTTGACTTTATTTGAAAATAATACATATACTATGAACATTGTGTGCTGGGTTGAATGATAAGATAAAGCCTTATTTTCATTTTTGACTTTATTTGAAAATAATACATATACTATGAACATTGTGTGCTGGGTTGAATGAATGGATATTAAAGAATCACCTCCGGGTAAAGTTGTTAGAGCATTCGCTGGTTATCAGGCATTTCCCTTGCCACCAAAATTTGAATGGGACAATGATTTAGTTAATAGTCTTTCCAGAGCAGATCATATTTTGGGTATGTTATCCAGGGAAGGAGCTAAATTGCCTAACCCTCATCTTCTCATACGACCCTTTATAGCACGTGAAGCAGTTCTTTCAAGTAGAATCGAGGGAACTCAAGCAACTCTTGGTGAAATTTTGGCTCAAGAAGCAGGTGCTAATGTAGATCGCAATCCCGATGATTTACAAGAAGTACGCAATTATATATCAGCGCTTGATTATGGCCTAAAACGTTTACAGTCCCTTCCAGTGTCGCTCCGATTAATTAAGGAAATTCACGGGAGGCTGATGCAAAGTGCAAGGCCAGGGGAATTTCGTCTAGTACAAAACTGGATTGGAAGTCCAGGGTGTACAATAAATACGGCAAAATATGTCCCGCCAGCACCAAATGAATTGATAAGTTGCTTGCGCTCTTTTGAAAAGTTTCTACATGATAGAACATTACCCCCACTTATACATATAGCTCTATGTCATTATCAATTTGAAGCGATTCACCCATTCTTGGACGGCAATGGACGTATTGGACGTTTATTAATAACATTACTTCTGATCGAAAGAAAATTATTACCATTACCTCTGTTATACTTAAGTGCATTTTTTGAAGCTACAAAAAGTGAGTATTATGACCAACTTTACAATATAAGCAACAGAGGCACGTGGCATGATTGGTTCTCTTATTTCTTAAATGGTGTAGTACTGCAATCATTGGATGCATTGTCAAGAGCAGAACGAATTAACATTTTGATTGCAAATTGGCAAACTGAAGTTAGTTCTAAAACTGAGGGAGTTGCGAGTGGTATTGTAAGGTATCTCGCTGTAAACCCTTACTTTACTATAAGGAAAGTGGTTGAAAACTTAGGTGTCGTATTTACAACAGCCCAAAGAGCAATCGTAAAGCTTGAAGATTTAGGCATCGTTTCACAAACTTCTCAAGGAAAGAGAGATCGGGTTTATTGTGCAACTGATATTTTGAATATTCTAGAAGAACCAACTAAGATTACAGAGAACTTCGATAGCACATTATAGCTATTATGATGAATAAATTCAGCAAACAGCAAGCTTAAAGAGCCTGATCCAATGGACATGCTGAACAAAAAGTAAGGAGCTCCTTTTGGAGGATTATATTAACTTATTAATTAATTGCTTGACTTTTAGCAGGATTTATTATATTATTTATTAATGAGTAATGCAATCAAATCAAGGAGGATAGCATGACTGGTGACGATAACAGAAAAACTTTACAATCGATAATTGCTAGCGAAAATCACAGTATAAATAGAGTTGGAAAGTTAAAAGATTTCCTTAAACAAAACAAAGAAATAACTATTAATAAAGACACATTTGCATATGCTTTACGATACCAAAAAACTACAAAGGAAGCAATAGTACACGAAATTCTGCTTCATTTTATACAAAATCCTGGCGAGCAATCACTAGAACAAGTGATACAATGCTTAGATAGAGCAATAAAACCTAGGATATATGCAAAAAACAACCCAATAAGAAATCTAGATGAGGAACTTCGTACTCATATAAACTTTAAAGATGAAAAGGGAAATACATTACTACATCATGCAGTTATAGGTAAGAAAACTGAAGAAATAATCACCCTTCTTGTTACATATAGTGCAAATCCTTTGATACAAAACGCGGATAATAAAATTCCTTTAGATTTAGCTCAAGGAGAAACAAAAAAAGTGCTTATTAAAAGTATGAAAGAACAAGCTAATACGAAAAAAGAAAGCGCTATGATAGGCAGTTTGGTGCCTGGCGTAATAATTGGTGGTTTTCTTGGTGTTGTACTTGGAGCTGGTGTGTGTGTTGCAGTAAGTCTTTCTGGTGGTATGATACTAGGTGTAATGATAGCACCTGTTCTTGTTGCTAGTATAGCTGTTGGGCTGGCCATGTATTTTTTGAGTCAAGACTATGAACAGGCTAAAGCGATAGAAAAAACTATTAGCACTGTTAGCTCTGAAATATCTGTTGATGATACAACTGCCGCTAATAAAAATAATAAAGAAGGGCCACAACTTACATATAGCTGACCCAAGCAACACGTCATACCGCGATTCATTCGCGGTATAGATTCCGCTAACTAGTAGCGGAATGACGAATGTGTCGTTTTTCAAATTGTCGTAAGTCACTTTAGCTATAATACACACAAGGAGGGTGTCATCCCAGCGCCCCTATGATGTCATCCCAGTGCTTGACACTGGGATGGCTTTGTTGCATAGCACCTTAAGCAGTGATGGTTTACGACAAATTTATGTAATGATTTCAAATTTAGCCATACCAATATCAGTGAATTTGTTGAGCAAATAGCACTTAATTAGTAATTCTTTTTCACGATTTACTTCAGATTTATTCCTAAAGCTAAATCCAAATACTTGCCTCAACCTTGAGAAAAATCCTTCTATGTAAGATCTCTTTCCATAAATTGCTTCCTTTTTCCACTCTTTTACACCATCTTGTCCATATAATTTTATTAACCTAATAGCAGCATTCCTGTCAGACATATAATCTATTTTTGAATGTTCTGCTGCATCCTTTTTTGGTAGAACTTTTGTCTTTATATCGTATTTCTTACACAATTTATAAAGTTTGTGCCTATCGTATGCCCTATCTGCATATAATGCTTTTATTTTGTGCTGAAAATTAACTTCTTCAAGCAAATCGCAAGCTCCATAGTGGTCAGAGTAGACGCCATTACTGTATCTTGCAGCTATAGCTTTTTTACTATTCACACTTAACATAACATGTAACTTTCTTACTTGCTCGTAGCTTCGGTACTTTCTATCTGCACTGTTTTCCTTACTGTGGCCAGGAGTGTTACTGTAAATGCTGATACTTGTGCTATCTATGATAATTTCAATATTTTCCATGTTGCTTTTATCAACCCTGCAATCATTTATCTTAATATTAAGTTTTTTAAACCTTCTTGATGCTTGTGAATAGCTGATAACTGCCAAATTTTTTCCTATTTGTTGCAGATATCCTTTTATAAACCCCACCGTTTGTCTTAACCCAATTCTAAAAAGATTGACAATTATATGCACCAAAATTACGACTTTATCACTGTAAATATAGTTGCCGCCCTGCATTTTTGGACTATTTTCATACCAATTTTCGATAGCTTCATCGATGTAACGAAAAATATTTCCCCTTTTTTCAAGGAATTTGTTATATTCGTTTTGGTTACTGACTTTCATTTTCTGTGGCATATTTTTTCTTCAACAGTTAAATGGTTATTTATAATGAATTTTGTCAGTAGCCACCAGATTTTTTCGGTTGCTATGCAACAAAGCCCACTGGGATCCAGAAAAGTTTGCTTGTGAACAAGCAAACTAGCATGGAAAGTAGCTGATCTTACACTAAATGAATGTTTTTGATGAGGTTGCATAGAAGCTGGATTCCAGTGTCAAGCACTGGAATGACACCATTTGCTGTGCAATTTACCTTCAAA
This sequence comes from Wolbachia endosymbiont (group A) of Rhinocyllus conicus, assembly GCF_947250775.1. NCBI lineage: Bacteria > Pseudomonadati > Pseudomonadota > Alphaproteobacteria > Rickettsiales > Anaplasmataceae > Wolbachia > Wolbachia endosymbiont (group A) of Rhinocyllus conicus. Next base: position 1,582,737 of record NZ_OX366349.1, read on the forward strand.
AATGAATGTTCGTACAGCTATGCGCGGTATAGATTCCGCTAACTAGTAGCGGAATGACGAATTTGTCGTTCTTCAAATTGTCGTAAGTCACTTTAGCTATAATACATACAAGGAGGGTGTCATCCAAGTGTCCTGACTACTTGGATCCAAGAAATTTAATTGTTTTAAATTTTCCCCTCTATACACCTATCTAAAATTTATGTTATTCACATGTGCAATATAATCTATAATAACATTGAATTTATTACCAATACAATATATTAAAAAATATTATGAGCTTCGTAAGAGAAAAAAACACCCCTGTGATGGAGCAATATTTGAACCTGAAAGCTCAATACAAGGATCATCTGCTATTTTATAGGCTAGGAGATTTTTATGAGTTGTTTTTCGATGATGCTATTAAAGCTGCGAAATTGCTGAATATAGTGCTAACCAAGAGGGGCAATTCAAATGGGCAAGAAATACCAATGTGTGGAGTGCCAGCACACAGTAGCGAATCTTACCTACACAAGCTAATAGATTTAGGATTCAAAGTAGCAATCTGTGACCAATTAGAAACTGCTGATGAAGCAAAAAAGAGGGGCTATAAATCCATAGTAAAACGTGATGTAGTACGAGTTGTAACTCCAGGTACAATTATAGAAGATTCGCTACTGGAGGATAAAAGCAATAATTATCTCGCATCCATAGTTGAACAAAATGACGAATATGCTATTAGTTGGCTTGAATTATCAACGGGAAAATTTTTTCACACTTTAACGAATTTGAAAGCTCTAGATAGTGATTTATTGCGTATATCACCAAGAGAATTATTAATTTCTGAAAAATTCACTGAGGACGAAAAAATTAGATCGATTTTAAAAAATTATAAAATATCAATTACACAACACGCACAGAGTTTTTTTGAGTATAGTAAATCTCACAGAACGTTATGCGAGTTTTATAAAATCAGGGAACTTGGGAGTATAGGAAATTTCAGCAAAGTAGAAATCATGGCGTGCGGTGCACTGCTTGAATATGTCAGAGTAACACAAAGGGGCTCCATTCCAAGGCTTGAATTCCCAAAAACCTATAAGCAACAAAATTTCATGCTTATTGATGCTTCAGCAAGGAGAAATCTTGAGTTGTTTTCAACTCAATTTGGTGAAAAGAAAGGTTCACTAATTTCAGTTATTGATCACACAGTTACAGCCTCTGGTGGACGCCTGCTCAAACAAATGCTCGCTTCACCACTTGCTTGCTCCAAGGCAATCAATTTGAGGCTCAGCACCGCTCAATTTTTTGTAAATAATCATGAGCCACGCAGAAAAATACGAGAGATATTATCTAACATTCCGGATATTGAGAGGTCTTTATCGCGCTTAATACTAGGACGTGGTTCACCAAAGGATATGAACCTATTAAAAATAGGCCTAGGAAAAACTTTAGAGTTATCTGAGTTCTTATGTAAAATTGAATCAGGTGAAAATGGATCTCTCCCACAACAATATGTCATCCAAGTAGCTGACACTGGAATCCAGATGCAGATTCCAGCGTCACGCGCTGGAATGACAGTAAAATCAGACGAGAGTGAACTAAGCACAATACATAAAAGTCTTGGTAATCATAAAGATCTATTCGAGCTTCTAAACAGCGCTATACTTGATAATAACCTCAGTTCCGTGAAAGAAGGAGGATTTATCAATCCAAAATACAACTCAGAATTATCTGAGTTATCTTATATATTGAACAACAGTAACAAGTTGGTAACTAAGCTCCGTGAGTCTTATCGCAACCTAACTGGCATTGCCGCACTCAAAATATTACACAACAATATACTTGGTTATTACGTTGAAGTGTCAGCAAATCACAAAATAACTTCGGACATATTTATTCATAGGCAAAGCTTAGCAAATAGCATGCGCTACACTACTAATGAATTGAAAGAACTAGAAAATAAAATTCTTACGGCACGTGATGCTGCAATCGGCTTAGAAGTGAAAATTTTTAGTGAACTGTGTAGTGAAGTCGCTAAAGAATCTGAAAAAATTGCTCTTGCTGCAAATGCTTTGGCAAAACTTGATATTAGAGCCACGTTTGCGGAGCTTGCAGTGCAAAATAATTACGTAAAACCCATTATCGATGACAGTAAAGAGTTCAATATTCGCAATGGAAGACATCCAGTGGTTGAAGTTAACGATAAATTCATTGCAAATAGCATCAATTTAGCTGGTATACATCTAATTACTGGTCCTAATATGGCTGGAAAAAGCACTTTCTTGAGGCAAAACGCTCTCATTGCAGTTTTAGCTCACATGGGGTCATTTGTGCCAGCAGAGAGTGCGCATATTGGAGTGATTGACAAGATATTTAGCAGGGTTGGTGCAACAGATAATATAACAGCTGGTTATTCTACCTTCATGGTAGAGATGATCGAAACAGCAACGATAGTAAATCAGGCAACAGATCGTTCCTTGGTGATACTTGATGAAATTGGTAGGGGCACAGGAGTGTATGATGGCTTATCTATTGCTCAGGCGGTGATTGAACATATTCACAATGTAAATAAGTGCCGCGCCATTTTTGCAACTCATTATCATGAATTAACTAAAGTAAGCAAATACTTGAAGAACGTGAAATGTTTTTGTGTAAAAATAAGAGAGTGGAACGGAGAGGTTATCTTTCTACATGAAGTAATTGAAGGCATTGCAGATGAGTCATATGGAATACATGTGGCAAAACTTGCTGGTTTTCCTGATTCTGTTTTAAATAGAGCAAGTGAAGTATTTGAGGAGCTAAAGGCTTAAGAGGAAATTCTGATCTTACCCAGAAAAAGTAGAGAGAACCCTATGATATTATTTTTTGTAACATTGTTATACACGTCACGATAAGGGGGCTGGCAAAATGTGTCAAGTAAGTTTTTCGTTTCTATGTTATCCGCTACTTGGATGACAGAAAAGAGTGCTGGGATGACAGGAGGCAATGTAACCTCATTAAAAACTTAATTTCAGTCCAGTCAAGAGCACATAACCAGAGTTGCTATTTTCTACTTCAGGCTCTTTGGTACTAAATTTTACAATATCGAGATAGTATGAAGTGCCCATAAAAAATGGATATTCAAGGCTTAAAGCATATGATGTTAACTCGTTTGCTGCAATATCCCTACCACTATTGAAATATGTTAAGCTCAATTTACGAGAATCAGAATGGTAAGCAATACCTGCATTCATATAATACGTATTATTTATTTCAGGATTACGCTTCTCACCAGATTTACCGCCATTACCATACGAAAAAATGCAATCAAGATCGAACAATTTTAGCTTCAAACCAAAATTCCAGTGCAGTAATTGATTACGACATTCATAATTTTTAGAAGTTCCATCTGAGCAATCAGTTAAATTTTCTCTTGCAAATTCACCAGTTAAGGCAGTAGTAAAATTTATATCATCTGATAGGCCATTTTTATAGGAAAGGCCAGCAGCAATTAAATTGCTGTACTGTAAGTTATTTTTTCCTGGGACATAACTGAACCCGAGTTGAAAGTTATAGATTTCAGGGGAGATGTAGTTAATTGATGATTGTTTTAACCCTAGTTCGAGTCCATTATAATTACTGTAAATGTTGGGTTTTACCCAAAATACCTTGTCTTTATCATATCCAGGGCCATTATCTCTGTTTTCGTTACCACGCAAATTTGCATAGTTTGTCCAATGACCATTTACTCCTCCAGCAGCTGTATAAATTTTTGAAGTGTTAATTAACATGCCCTGACTAACTAAACTTCTTTTACCATATTCAATTGATCCAAGCACCTGATTTTTAATGATGAAATACCATTCCTCCATGTCTAACTTTTCTATGTCTAACGCTTTTAGGTTTGCAATACCAGAAACTCCTGCCTTAACATTAAACCCCATTTGAGTATTTGGATAAACTTGCTGTAAATAAAGAAAGCGCAAGTATGAATAACTTGAAGTTTTATCCTTAGCCTTAGCATTGAAAGAACCTCTGTTGAAGGCGTAGCCGAATCTCAAATCTATTTTTCCGTCTAGTTCTACATAAAATATTTCCTTATCCAAAATTGTTCTAGAGCTAGCACTACTCTGCAAAAATAATGATGAAAGCAGTGCTACCAGGTAGTACCTTAACTTCATAAATAAACTTAAATTTTTATAAAAATTTAAGTTTAAACTCAATATAAATAAAAAACAACTTTTCAGAAGGCGCCGCTGGTAGATTTTGCTGCCCGTTTTTGAGCTATATTCCCATAAATTATTGATACACTTGGTAATTTTCGCTTTAATAACTGCTTATTAATGGCAGAATGTATACGATTAATTATTTTAGACGTACTTTTTACATCGCAGTTAATCAAAACAAAAAGCACTTTATTCTCATCAATATACCCTAGAAAATCATCACTACGGCAATTTTTACAAAAATGTTCTATGATAACTTTCAGTGCATCATTTGTCTCACTACAGCTACTATTTAAGCCAATCACTCCTATAGCTGCATTAATTTGATGTTGAAAGGCAAAATTTAATATAACGTATAACTCTAGAATAGTAGACTCATTGTTTGGTATATCGAATAAGTCATGGTTTTTATATTTTTTACCCATTAGATATTCATCTCTAAAGATTCCTAATTTATGAGACAAGCTGATATCACGTATCAATAGCTCATAATTTATTTTATTACTAGCAAATTGTGCAGTGCGGAAAACTTTTACTTTTGTCTTTATATCTTCTCCTTTAGCATCAGTTAAGGAAAAACCTATCACTTTAGGTAATACATCAAGTAAATCGTGTCCATTTTCGGTATACTCTAAATAATTCTTCATGTCGTCAGCTGCTCTTGCACTTAAAATATTGATTAACGGCTTATTAAGTAAATTCCCTTCCTCGTATTTTAACAAATTCCTTGCGGCTTGATTGAGCCCTAAAATTAATACGTTTTTTTTCTTATTATCCTGACAAACAGATACTACAGCATCATCTTTCCTTCTTGCAGTTATGAAATCATCCATACTTTCATTCTATACAGCATATTTATAAGTATAATAAGATTATATTAAAGTTTACTTACTTATTAATATGCTTGATTAGATATAGATAAAATGTCATACGGGATGGCTTTGTTAGCTATTTTAGGTGGTAATAAATGGATAGTCAAGCAAAGTTACAAATGTAATTTTGCTTGACTTATCCGTTTTTTTTATATCTTTATTACAATCATAACCTCTAGCTCTGAGTTATACCCCTTTGTTACATTGTATTAGATGGAAGTAGAACAAGTCACGTTTAGTTGTTCTGAAAGATCTACTATAGCTAACTGAAAAAAGGTTACCCCAGAAGGGATAAAAAGGTATAAAATGGCTTTAGATAAGGTAGAATGATGCCAAAGTGAGAATCTGAGGGGACGTGTTTTGAAAGTAGGTAGCTTGTGCTGTTTACCCAGTCTTACCAGTGTGGGGTTTAGCTATCCTTGGCGTTAATTCTCTCGTATGTTTTGCTGGTGGTTTAGCTTTTCATATGAAGCATGAGAAAGAATCAGACAATATTGAGGAGGCTGAAGAAGCAGTTAGGAATTATGGACCACCTCCTCCTTATAGTGAATTTAATAATTCTAATTCGGAACAGCAGTTTGGGAATTGTGAGGGGTTCTAAACCCACAACTATACGAACATTGCAATTTCAGATCCAGTGCCTTGACTACAAATGTTCGTATAGTTGTGAGCTTGACCATAAAATGATTCTTAAGAAAACAAATGCAATTTTTTGCAGGTTTCACGTATGATAAAAATTAACAGTTTTATTTTTAGCCAAATTAATTGAATCAAGCTACAAAACCTGCTAAAGTTAACTTTATGAAAGCACCCTTAGCTCAGTTGGATTAGAGCATTTGACTACGGATCAAAAGGTCGGGCGTTCAAGTCGCTCAGGGTGCACCACATTTTATAGGAAACAGAAGTCACACTTGAAATTAATATATGCAATACCTATCTTTAGAGGTTAAACACTAAACTATTATATATGAGCAAAAAAGACTACTATGATCTGCTGGAAGTAGGAAGAAATGCCAGTATTGATGAGATAAAAAAAGCGTATAAAAAATTAGCGTTAAAATATCATCCTGATAGAAATCCTGGCAATCAAGAAGCAGAGGAAAAATTTAAAGAAGTAACAGCTGCATATGAAGTTCTATCTGACTCTGAGAAAAGGGCAAGCTATGACCGTTATGGCCACGAAGGTGCTTCTGGTGGGTTTCAAGGCTTTAGCTCTGCAGGAGATTTTAGCGACATATTCAATGACTTCTTTGGTGGAGGATTCGGTGGTGGTGCAAGTAGATCAAGAGCAAAGAGGAGCACAACAGGAGTGTCTGGAGCAGACCTACGTTATGATCTTGAAATTACCTTAGAAGATGCATTTAAAGGAATACAAGCGCCTATACATTATGTGACAAATGTAAAATGTGACACATGCCAAGGCACAGGTAGCGAAGGAGCAATTAAACCAGTTCAGTGCCCCACATGCCAGGGAAGCGGTAGGATTAGAACTCAACAAGGCTTTTTTACCATCGAAAGAACATGTACTACATGCTATGGGGAAGGAGAAATAATACAAAATAAATGTAAGAAATGTGGTGGAAGTGGACGTAGAAGAGATGAAGTAAATATATCCGTTTCAATTCCAAAGGGCATAGAAGAAGGAGCTAAGGTAAGGATAAGTGGTAAAGGAGAAGCTGGAGCAAGAGGTGGAAAAAGTGGAGATTTATACGTATACGTGAAAATAGCTCCCCATAAAATCTTTACTCGAAATAAGGCAGATTTACACTGTAAAGTACCTATAAGAATGACACTAGCTGTGCTTGGTGGTGAAATTGATGTTCAGTCAATTGATGGAGCTAAAACAAAAGTAAAAGTTCCAGAGAGCACTCAAACTGGTACCAAGTTACGTTGTAAGGAGAAGGGTATGCCATATATGAACTCACATGTTCGTGGTGATTTATATGTACAGGTAATAGTTGAGACTTTAAATCCAAAAAATTTAACTAAAAAGCAAATTGAACTATTAAAAGCACTTGAAGAAGAGGAAAATGCAAATGTACAACAACGATCTGAAGGGTTTTTTAGTAAAGTAAAAAAAAAATAAGAAATCTGCTAAATGACATGAAGGAGTAACTGTTTACGGGTTTTCATTTAATCCTGCAATTCTTTGACCTTATTAATGGAAAACTTAACAATAGTGTTGATATCAACATTATTAGCCAACAGAAACTTCTTATACCAAATTCCATTACTAATCGAACAAATAAGAAACATTACAAACTCGTTTAATAGTAGTGCTGGAAATACTGACAATAAAATTACACACAACATCTTCAAGTAAGCCTATGGTATCGTAGACTCTGTTGCGTAAAGTATTGTGTTTGATATATTGCCACAACCTCTCAACAGGATTCAGTTCAGGTGAATAAGGAGGCAAGTATATAATGGTAATGTTTTCCTGAAATTTCAAACTTTTTGATCTATGCCAACTTGCACAATCCATTACAAGAAAGGCTTCTTTCGTGCCTAAATCTTTCGACATCTGCTCCAGAAATATATTCATACAATCAGTGTTTACATATGGAGCAAGTAGGCTAATTTCCTTACCACTTCTTGGATTTACCGCACTGTAGATATAGAAATTTTGTCTACCGATTTTTATTTTAACCTGCGTTCTGATCCCTTTTTTGAACCATCCGTGTCCGATTTTTGAATGAGTTCCAAATCGTGATTCATCAAAAAAATACCTCCTTTTCAGGGTGGGAATTGACTATTTTATTGAAGTATTTTTTAAACTCTTCTTGCTTGTTTTTATCTTGTTTATGGTGCATTGGCCTTGGTGTTATGTAAGAAAATTTCATCCTTTGTATCTCACGGTGCACTGTTGATTTACCGATGTTTAGGTCAAATTCCTCTGAGATTTTTATTCGCACTTCCTTAATAGTAATATTTGGATTTTTTTCTACCCATATTTCAATTTGCTTACGTTGATTTTTGTTTAATTTGCTTTTTCTTCGCCGCTGAGACGGGGCAAATAGTTTTTCTACTCTACCAAATTTTAGATGCTTTATCCATTCAGTCAAAGCAGTCCTTGAAATTTTACATATTCTTGCTACAGCGCTTATACTACTTTCTTTTCCTGCTATTACCGCTTGTAACTTTTTTGAAACATATGCATTATTTCTGACCTTTTTTAACATTTCTTTCGCCAAATTTACAACTTTTTCGTCTAATAGTTTTGACCTTAATGCCATTTAAACCTCGCTATTTCACTTACTTTAGTATAGCTTTTTTTCCATTATCTTCTATCTGTTCTTTGTATAGTGGGAATTGGTATTAGTTCCTTAAAATTATGTAAAAGCAATAAATTTCTTTATTTAAGGTCAAAGTTTTGCTATTCTCAGGTTTTAATAATTTAAATTTAATGAATATAAACAAAAATGAGTTTTTATTTCTTCCGCTTGGGGGAGTAGGAAGAATCGGGATGAATGTTAGCCTATATCATTATCAAGGTAAGTGGATTATGATCGACCTTGGTGTTGGTTTTGCAGATGAAACTATGCCAGGTGTTGAGCTGCTCATTGCTGATGTAGATTTTATTGCTCAAAGAAAAAAAGATTTGCTTGGAATAATAATTACACATGCACATGAGGACCACTGCGGTGCAGTGCCCCACTTGTGGGAAGAGTTGCAGTGCCCCATATATACAACAAAGTTTACGGTTAATTTTCTTAGGGAGAAACTAAAGGAGTTTCGATTAGAAGATACAGTACCTGTGAAAGAGGTGGACATAAATGGCAGCACAAATTTGGGTCCTTTTACCGTCGAGTTTATAAATATAACTCATTCAATTCCTGAGGCAAATTCAATATTAATTAGCACTGAAATGGGTAGTGCACTCCATACCGGAGACTGGAAATTTGATCCAAAACCTGTTGTTGGATTAACTTCTAATATAGAGCGTCTAAAAGAAATTGGCGATAAAGGTGACCTGCTTGCAGCAATTTGCGATTCAACCAATATATTAAGCAAGCATCACCCTGAGTCAGAAGGTGAAATTTATAATAACATTTATAACATAATAAAGCGGTCTAAAAAATTAGTTGCTGTTTCGCTATTTGCTTCAAATGTGGCACGAATTGAAACGATAAGCCAAGCTGCAAAAGCACTAAATAGAAAAGTAGTTTTACTTGGTAGATCTTTATGGAGAATAGTGAAGGTTGCGCAAGATAGTGGTTATTTAACTGATTCTCCTCAGTTTCTTGAAGCAAAGGAAGCAGTAAATTTTCCAAGGGAAAAACTGGTGCTACTTTGCACAGGTTGTCAAGGTGAGCCACTGGCAGCAACTTCAAGGCTTGCTAATAAGAGTCATCAAGCATTTAAAATGCAGCAAGGTGATACCATGATCTTTTCGTCAAAAATCATTCCTGGAAATGAAACTCGTGCGCACAACATGCTCAATGCCTTTATTGAGATGGGGGTAGAAGTTGTTACTGAAAAAACAGAGCATGTTCATGCTTCTGGGCATCCAACAAGAGAAGAGTTAAAGGAAATGTATTCTTTAATAAAACCGAAGATGTCTATTCCAGTTCACGGCGAATATATTCACACGCATGCACATGTAAAATTTGCTAAAGAGTGCGGTGTGGCAAAAGCAATAATGATTGCACCAGGTGATATTGTTAATTTGGAGAACGGAGAAAAAGTTGATTCAATCGATGTTGACTACTTTGGTATTGATGGTATGCTGCTACGTCATCCGGAGAGCAGTGTTATAAAAATGCGTAAAAGAATGAGAGATGCCGGAGTTATTGTGGTAATAGCAGTTGTAAACAAGAAAAATAAATTGCTTACTAAACCGAAAGTATTTGTACCTGGTGTTTTTGAAGTGCTAGAAGATGCAGCTATTATACAGAAAATTGTCAAGAAAGTTGAGTCGTTGTTTAGTTTGCAGCCAACAAAAAAAATTAAAAATAAGATTGAAAGTTCAATATTGAGTATCTTAAAGGAATATTTACTAAAAAGACCTATAATTGAAGTCCAGATAGAACAGGTATGAAATGAAAGAATGAAGTTATTCGTTCAATTAATATTGCTTGTTTCGTTATTTATTCCTTATTTTACAAAAGCTGCTTTATATGTTGATATAAAAAAAAGCAGTGTTGGTAACATTGGTCTTGTTGTATCTAAATGTACATGTAAAACAGCGCTGGAAAGCGAATTAAGCGAAAATATTGCAAAGGTAATAGGAACAAATTTATCTAATTGTGGCTTATTTAATGTAAAACGTGGCGCGGAAGCTGAATTTAAATCTTGGAAAAGCGATACTGTAGTCACAGTAAGTTTAAGCGAAGTATCTGGTAGTGCATTAGAGCTATCATTTCGTTTATTTGACACTTTTACAAAAAGAGAATTACTTACTCAGTCAGTTGTTTTTCCAGCAAAAGACTGGAGAAAAATTGGTCACCTCGTTTCGGATGTGATACATGATAGATTGATTGGTGAGAAAGGGCACTTCAACACAAAAATCACGTATATTGCTGAAGAAAAAGATAGCAATTATAAATCCGTACGTAAAATTGCTGTGATGAATCAAGATGGAAGTAATATAAAATACTTAACAAATGGCGATAGATTTGTGTCAACACCGAGATTCTCACCAAATGGAAAGGGTATTGTTTATATCTCATACGCAAATGGTAAAAGTTATATAGTATTAAAAAATTTAAAAGACCACACTGAATCAATAATCAGCGCATTTGAAGGAGTTATTTCTGCACCAAGATTTTCTCCTGATGGTAAATCTCTTTTAATTTCCCACTCATTGGGTGGTGAAACGAATATATTATCTTTGGATTTAAGTAGTAAACGGACAAAAAAAATTACTAAAGGTTCAGCTATAAGCACTTCTCCCTCTTTTTCTCCAGATCAAAAGTATATGGTTTTTAGTTCCGATATGAGTGGGAGTCAGCAGCTGTATGTTATCGATTTTACTAACAAAAGTAAAAAACCTAAAAGAATTAGTTTTGGAAGTGGAAGATATGCTACGCCTGTTTGGTCGCCAAAAGGAGATCTGATAGCTTTCACAAAGATTCAGTCAGGAAAATTTTACATAGGAGTTATGAAGCCAGATGGCAAAGAAGAACGTCTACTTTCAGAAGGGCATAAAATTGAATCTCCGGCATGGCTACCAAATGGTAGAGAAATCATTTTCACAAGAACAGAATCACCAAGCAACTCTAAACTATATTTAGTAGACTTAGTAAAGAAAAATCAAAAAATGGTTTCCACTCCCACAAATGCTTTTTTACCGGATTGGTCTTATTCTTGAACTACTGAGCTGCATGCTCCACAGCATTGATTTATTGCCACATTAACAAGATATCCCGCTACACCACCTACTATAGTACCAGCGATTCCTGACAACACAACAGTTGCAATTACTCCAATAGCAGCAATTTCAGGTATAATTCCCATTGTAGCCATTGTGGCTCCTATAGCGCCAAACAATAATGCTGAGCTTATAATTATCCAGCTCCTCCCTGAAGATTGTTTTTGTGGAGAATTATGTATTAAGATGTATATGAACAAGTAGAGAGAGCAAGCAAAGTTTTGCATATTGATGAAACTAGCCATTATTCTAAAGGTAAACTTGGCTGGTGCTGGGTGTTTGCTAATAATGAAGCAAGCCTTATTAAATTAGCAGACACAAGAGGAGTTAAGTTTCTAGAGAGTAGTACATTTTCTAGTTATAAGAATTTGGTTGTTACCGATAGGTATGCGGTTTACAACTACTTCAGTGACGAAAAAAGACAGATTTGTTGGGCACACTTGTTAAGGGATTTCGAAGGCTATCTACCCACTTTAAATGGTGCTATATTGGGCCTTAACTTGACGCGTATGGTTTATTTAACACTCCCGGTTAAAATAATTACTTAGCAAACAATAGGTTTCATGTAATGGTAACCCTATAACGGAAGAGTAGGAGCCGCGTAAGAACAATACGAACATCCCAGCTAGGCCTTGTATATTGCATCCCCCTGCCCTATTTTTCCACTCTTCTGATGCTAAATAATACTTAATTTCTTGTTCACTGAGACGTTTAAATTTCACTATTGTAACCACAGTTCTAATATGTTGTTTAGATTGATCGGGAGTTAATAGACACACACTGGTATATACTCTATGCCTTCTTCCTGATAACAAGCGGATGCATTTTTCTGCTTGCTCAACGTTTTCAGCTTTAAGCAATATCCTTCTACCACAAGCAACAACTGTATCAACACCAAGCACAAAGTAATTTGGATTTGAACTTTGTATTTTCTCAGCTTTACTTTTTGCCATACGGATTGAGTAATCCTTCGGAAGTTCCTTTTTTAAAGGGGCTTCATCTATGTCTGCTGGCAAAATTAAACCTGGCTCAATATTTATTTGTTTTAGTAAAGCTATACGCCTTTTCGATGATGAAGCAAGAATAAGATTATTTAGAGATCGTTCTGTCACTTGTACCTTTAAGCCTTCTAATGATCCGACCTTTTTTCGCATTCCTATCGTAAATGCTCATCTCAACTAACACCCTATCCCCGATAATGATGCGTATTTTACTTCTTCTCACTTTCCCTGATACATGACAGATAATCTCATGTTCATTGTCCAGTTTCACTCTAAATTCTGCTGCAGGTAGTAAAGCAGTTACTGCCCCTTCCACTTCAAAAATTGTTTTCGATTTCTCGCCTTTTATCATATGTTATATTATAATTTAATAATCTTTTTCAGTCTACTATAGATTTTAAATTATTATCAACACAAAAGACTTTTTGCACCCCACTTAAGTATTTCTCTTGCAACTTAACCCCAACCATCTTCACAATAATGCGAGAGGAAGGTGAGCTACCTACCTACGTTTCTACTCCTTGCCTGTGCTCTGATAGGACTTACGGACCCTAGGACTAGAACTGAACTACAAGGATGATTATCACAATTCTCCTCATTGCTATCATATGCGCTATCATTGTCCCCTTCCTGTGGAACATAAGACTTATTATCAGATTCACTATCAAAGCTTAAAGATCTGGATAACTCTATCTTCTTTCGTGGAACATTATCAGGCTCACTAGAAATGTCTCCTGTTAGAGTATAAAATTGATTGTTGAAGCCTTTTTGTTTATCAGCAAACGTTTCTTCACTTAACTCTTCTACTTGACCACGGAAAAACTCTTTTTCTTTTTCACTGTTTTGTAATTTTTTCATCAGACCTTCAATATCCAAAACTTTACCTGCAATGATGTCGCTCAATGCATCAAGGTTCTCTTCCAATTCCTTAATCTCATCTTCATGCTCTTTTTCCAACCCTTGCATTTGACATTTTAAATTGCTTATAAACTGCTCCTTTTCCTCCATTATTTGTGCTTCTTGGTCTATCTCTTTTTCACGTTCTTTTAATTTTTCTTCTAATTCCTTCTTTTCTGTATTAACAACTTTCAGCTTGTCCTCTAGCTTTCTTTTTTCTTCATGCACACTTTTAAATTCTTCCTCATTCCTCTTCAGGTTTTCTTTAAGCTGCGTTAACTCCTTGCGCATTGCATCTATTTCTGCCTTTGATCCTCGCTCCTTTTTTTCAAGTTTATCTTGTAAATCGCTAGTCCATTTTTTTAATGTTTCAATTCTTTGCCCAGCTTCTGCAAGTTTCTGATTCACTTCTTTTTTTTCTGCTTCAGCACTTTTTAACTTATTGATTAATTCTTGGGTTACCTCTTTCGAGCATGATAATTTTTTTTGCAGATCTAATACTTGTTCTGAAAGCTGTTCTTGGTTTCCATCCATCTTCTTATTCAAGTGTTCTAAATGGTCAAACTTGTCCTCTAAATCAGATTTTCCTTCCTGCACATGATATAGTTCTTCTTGCGATTTCTTTAATTCACTTTTTAACTCCTCCTTTTTTGCATTAGCAACTCCCAGCTCTTGCCTTAGCTTTCCTTTTTCTTCATATACACTTTTAAGTTCTTGTGCTTTCCCTTGTAGCTCTGCTAACGCACTTGCTAACTTTTTATCTTTTTGTGCCAGTTCAGTTTGCAATTCTGTGTTTTTTTGCTCTTGCTCAATTTCTACAGGTCTCTGATCCGATACATAATGCTCATCACCAAGTCCACTATCAACGCTTGAAAATCTGCGTAATTTTTTCTTCTCTGGTGTAACATTAACGTTATCTTCATCTTCAGTGAGTTTAAGTATAAGCATTGTATCTCCTGGAAATTCCTCGTACTCGTTTTCTGGAATGTCGAATTCTGGTCTCTCTTCTCCAAGTTTATCTTGTAAATCGCTATTCTGCCTCTCTTTTACAATTGTTTGATTATCTTCTGCTTGGGTTGTTTCTAGTTTCTCCTGTAGTTGCTGATTTTCTTGTGTTAATTCATGGTGCTTTTTATTTATCACTTGCAACTCTGCTTCTTCTTGCCTCAATTCAACGTTTTCTTCGGACAGCATCTGATTATTTAAAATCAATTCATCCATTTGTTGTGAAGCAACTTCTGGTTGAGTTTCAGTGTGCTGTAAATTGACTTCTGTTTGAATTAATGCATTGCTATTAATAGAAGGAGAAGAAGGAAGGCTATTGTCATCATCAACTTTAGGGTCTGGACCTTTCGATTCCCCCCCTGGTTCCTTATCTTGATAGGCCACTATAGATTCGTTTTGAAAATTATTATTAGCAGTAGGTACAACATCAGCAGCCTTACCCTTTTCTAGTGATTTCATTACAGCATCATGTAAGACGAGGCCTTGAATATATAATTCATCATTTTGCTTTATTAATTCTAGGATCTCCTCCGATGACACAAAATCTTCACCATCAAATTTTAGTACTTCAGTTATGCCGCTACTACTCACATTCATAATCATGGTACACATTCTGGATCCATTCTCTACAGGCCAAGTGCTTGTCATTTCATAATATGCGCCTTCTTTAAATTCATAATATCTTTTCTTATCTTCTTGATGAGCGCATATTTCATGTTTTTTATTGCAATAGATATTCAATTCTTTAATATCTTTCTCTTGCTGTAAAATGTCACTAATTCTTGTTGGCTCACTTCTATTGTAATTAATAAGGTTAACATTCAAAACTCTATGAGCGTTATCAGTTTCTGTGTAATAAGCTTGAAGCTCTACGTCTTTCCTCTCAAAATATTTACTTGCAGCTTTTTTTCCCTGCTCTGCCAACTCTATGCATTTATTTATATCTTCCTTAAAGCTCTTATTAGCAGACTCTGTTACTGCTTTATCTATGTACGTTTGTTTAAAATCTCTATCGTTTATTAGGTCATAAAAACTCCACTCATCCCTATAAGCCTTTTGTATAGCAGTGAAGTCACTTTCTTCTTTTAAAAGTACTAAGAAGCCTACCTTGTCTTCTAGATCTTTTAGTTTAAAACCTGTTATTATCTTCTCTAATTGAGAATCAAATTCTTTATTGGCAAAATTTTCAGCAAGATTATTTAAATTTCTTAATTCTTTGCATAATTTATCATTTTCTGCAATTGAGCGGCAGAACTTTATTGTAGCAGAGTCCTTAGTGGAAGGATTTTCTTTTTCCACTTCATTGATACGGTTCTTGAGAGATATAAAAGGTAGTGTAAACCGTGATGAATAACATAATTTTTCTTTTTCTTCTCCATACAACACCAGTAGGCGATGTATTGCATACCAGGTACATGATGCTGCCCTTATAACTGATTCAACATCATAATTCTCTGACTGATCACTTGTTTTTCCTGCCTCTGCTGTTTTGTCTCCCTTAGTCAAACCTCCAATCATAACACACCTCCTTTGACTATATTTATATTATACTAATTAACATATATTCAAAAAAATCAAACCACGTTCTACACTAACTTTTATTATTAACTTAATTGTGTTGAAAATAACTGCAAGTGTTAAACTTAAGCTTTTGTCTTTCATTGTACACTACTCACTATAAGTTTATAATATATCTTATATAATAGACTTAGTATTTTGAGTTATGCAAGTATTTTTTTTATTGGATAAAAGTTAAAAGACGTTTTCAGAAATCTTTAAGCTCAATAACATCCTCTCTTTTTGGACTAGTTGAAATTAGATGAATTGGTACACCTATTAATTTTTCTAACTTGTCTATATATTTTATTAAATTGATAGGCAATGCTTCAATCGACCTTTTACCTTGAGTATTTTCTTTCCAGCCAGGAAACTCTTCATATATTGGCTCTAATTCCTCCTGTATTGAATGCGATGCGGGTAAATAATCATACATTTTCCCGCTATACTTGTAACCAGTGCATATTTTAATTGTATCAAAAGAATCAAGCACATCTAATTTGGTTAATACAATGCTTGAAACTCCAGAAAGTTGCACAGCCTGGCGCACTAAAACTGCGTCAAACCATCCGCAGCGCCTTCTTCTATTGCTCACTGTTCCAAGCTCCTTGCCTATAGTAAATAAGCTATCTCCAATCTCGTTTTTTTGCTCAGTAGGGAATGGACCATTGCCCACTCTTGTTGTATAAGCTTTTACCACACCAATAATGTAAGCATTGGAGGCTAATCCTGAGCCTGTTATTGCTTGCGACGCTACAGTATTACTTGAAGTAACAAAAGGGTAAGTTCCGTGGTCGATATCTAAAAATGTGCCTTGGGCGCCTTCAAATATTATTTTCTTACCTTCTTTCACAAAGTCATTTAATATCCTCCACACAGGTTTTTTATATGAAAGAATTTTTTTTGAAATCCCTTGAATTTCTTTTAATATTTCTTCTTTTTTAACCACCTGGTAGTTAAGGCCTTTTCTGATAGCATTGTGGTAATTCAGAAGAGTATCCACTCTTTTATTGAGCTCATCTGCGTTTTCTAAATCACAAAGGCGTATAGCTCTCCTTCCAACTTTATCTTCATAACATGGCCCTATCCCTTTGTTTGTTGTACCAATTTTGTGATTTCCGTTTAAATCTTCAAATAGCTTTTCCTTGTCCTTATGTACGCTAAGTATTAATGGACAGCTCTCGGATACCATCAAGTTGTTATAGTTTACGTCCACTCCTTTAACTTTCAATGACTCTATTTCTGAGATTAGAGCATGTGAATCAAGAGCAACACCGTTTCCTATGATGGATATTTTGCCCGTTCTCAAAACAGCAGAGGGCAGTAAATTTAATTTATAAACCTCATCATCTATTACTATAGTGTGCCCTGCATTATTTCCTCCCTGAAATCTCACAACTACATCTGCATTCCCAGAAAGATAATCTACTATTTTACCCTTGCCTTCGTCACCCCATTGCAGACCAACAATTACAATGTTATTCATCATTATTTTCTAAATTAATACATAAATATTAATGCAGTACGCTACAAATGGAAAGAGAAATCTGCGCCTTTCCTGCACCTCTTAAATAAAGAAATATACTGTCGATTTTCTTAATATATTACCAAACTATTCATCATTATATGATATAACTTACAGCATATTTACAGTAAGGTGTTATTTATGAAAGAGGCAAAAGGAAAAAATAATAAGAGTCCAGTAGTTAGATTAAAGGCCACAGCTAAAGAGTTCAATTTTAGTAAATTAAGAGCAGGTCAAGATAATGAATTAGCAAATTCTGGTGAAACAATGTTCTTAGATTTTCAAAGGATGAATTTTATTATTAACGGAAAAGAAATAGATAAAAATCTTATTATTGCATTTAAGGAAGGAGCTAAGCACCACAAAAGCGAACTTTTTAATAGTGATGATATATATAATGACGAAATATTTAACAAAAAAGGAACAAGAGAAATAGATACGGATCATGGCAAAGCTTTTGTTGCTTCAGTACTCGAAGATATTGAGAAAGAGCTTGTAAGTAATGCATTGGGTGAGCTATGGAAAAATCACTGTGAAAATCCCAAAACTGCCAATCATCAAAAAACCGATTCATATAAGAAAGAATTTGAAGAATTTTACAATGCTGGCCAACATCTATTACCAACAGAGAAAGATGAAAACAAAGACTACCGTTCCTTTGCAAAAGAAGTTTTCAAGAAAATGTTCAGATACGCTGGGGCAGAAGTTCCAAGTAATGCTATTTTAGAAGAGCTAGTCACCAATTGTAATCAAGCAGGGTATGAGGCTGCTCCATTTATACAAACCCAACTTGCACTTGGACAGTCGTTCATAGTAGAAAATCCTAAAAAAGTAATAAATATTGATTGTGCTAACCAAAATAATGTAAGAATTAGATCTGACATGAGGCTACCAATACTCTCTGTTAAAAATCAAGTTATGCATGGTGATAAGATATGTGATCTGTCTAACTCATTAGAATTTACACTTGAGTCTCAAGATGGTAAAGACTTTGTAACATACAGAGATGGTAAATTGTCACTTACTATTCCTAAAGAGTTAAAAAATTATAAAGATAATGGCAAGAGCTTGTTTGACATTATTAAAGAATATTTTCAGAAATTCTGTGCAAAATTAGGATTTAAACCTGAGACAAAAATACAAATAGAGCATAGCTTAGGTACTCAAAGTAACTATTTAGATGGTACAATATCTGCTACAGGATCGGATGCAAATAAAGAGTTTATCAATCTTTTAAGCAAAAATCTCAGAGGGAGGTTATTGGAATCAGGAGTTGCTTTAGGAAATGAAGATGTTGATGGTATTGTTGAAGTCAGAGTATCTACAGTTATGGATCTGTTGAGTAATTATGCTAAATTGGAAGATAATAAAGAAAACAGAGAGTTATTAACAAGTGAAGTAGCAGATAATTTAGGGCTTTCCACTCAAGATAAAACAGCATCAGAAGTATTGAAAGAATTTGATGATGAAATAATAAAGTTAATGCATACAGAAGGTATAAAGAATAACATAGGTCAACATATAATGGAATTAGGATCTTTACCTTCTTTGATAAAAGGTCAGGTTAATCATAATCAAGTGCAGTCTGTTGTAAATACTTTTATTAAGTTAATTATTGAAGGGAAAAGCGAAGTATACAAAGAAAAAAATGCAATTAATGCAATTGATGCAATTTATCAGAAGGTAGATAAGGCAATTGTTGAGCAAGAAAAAAGAGCAACCAACAAACAAGATATAGAAAATGATAAATGGACAGATAGAATCAAAAAACAGAAATTATCTGTGGAATCACATGAACATTTACTTTAAAGATACTGGTAGGCTCCTTGAATATTTTAGAGTTCATGGTTGCAACGGTTGCTATTTTACAATGCACCTAATCGTAAAAACTACGTGCCGTTGCATCATATGTTTCAAGAACGTTGGTAAAATGTTCAAGTTGATCTCGATTCAATACCTGATCTATTCTAGTTAGTTGGTCATTGCTGCTTTTAAAATTAGTTAGATCACATAACATAGCACGTTCTTCAGTTTCAGCAGGCAAGTATTTAAAGTGACCAAAGATATTTTACCTAATTTTCTCTAGCATATTTACCTGTATACTTACAAAGCTACCTAATACCGCATACTGATTTCTCTCTTTATTTTGTACAAATTAATTAAGTGAAGTGAGTATAGTATCCACACTACTAAAAAAAATGTGGCACAAAACATAAACATTACAATGAGTGGCAACAGCAAAGAACTTTCTATTGCTACTCCACCTCTTCTCAAAATGCTTGCTGGCTGATGGAGAGTAGACCATAAATTCACAGAAAATTTTACTACGGGAATATTTATAGCACTAAAAATGGCAAATACTGCTGCTGATTTTTCTGCCCTCGCTTCATTATCAAAAGCGCTCCACAATGAAAGGTAGCCAACATATAGGAAAAATAAAATTAGCATTGAAGTAAGCCTTGCATCCCATACCCACCAAGTGCCCCAGGTTCCTTTTCCCCAGATGCTACCTGTGATTAAGCATATTGCAGAAAAGACTGTCCCTGCAGGAGCAGCAGCATGTGCCAAGACACTAGCAATGCTATTGTTCCACACCAATGAAATGAAACTAAGTGATGCAATGAGTCCATATATTCCAAGAGCAAGCCATGCAGAAGGCACATGAATGTACATAATTCGTACAATTTCTCCTTGTTTATAATCTTCTGGGGAGAAGAATAACGCTAAAAACATTCCAATTAAAAAACATGCGAAACAAATAATCCCAAGCCAAGGTAGTGCTTTTTTAGAAAAAGAAGTGAAATTTGTAGGCTTTAATAAAAACATTCGTTTTGAGAATAATTGCGTTAAGAATTTACCAATTAGTTTGAGTTTTATCAACAGGATAGTTTTTCTGCATTGACATAGATTAACAAATTAGCACAATTTCAGTAGCCGATTGCTTGCTATTATTTTTAGTATAACACTATATAAAACATGACCCTTAAAAAGCTTAATTTACACTTAGTATCAGATTCAAGTGGTGAAACTGTTATATCAGTTGCAAAATCAGCTCTGAAACACTTTCGTTCTGTAGAAACAATCGAATATGTTTGGTCTTTTGTGAAAGGAGAAGAGCAGATTGACAAAATTCTGGAGGAAATTAATAGGAAAAGTGATGAGCATAATTTTGTTATATGCACTATTACTGATGATGAGCTAAGAAAATATCTAAAAGATAACTGTATAAAGTTGAAAATTCCCTATAGAGCAATATTATCACATATTATTAGAGAAATTTCGTCCTATCTTGAAATTGAAAAAGACGAAAAGCTTGACTTGCATACTGAGATAAATAACGAATATTTTCAGCGCATTGAGGCAATAAACTACACTATTAATCATGATGATGGGCAAAATATTCAAGATATTGATAAAGCAGATATAATTTTGGTTGGAGTTTCACGTACATCAAAATCTCCCACCAGTACGTATTTAGCTTACCGAGGCTATAAGGTTGCAAATATTCCTTTTGTTAGTGGAGTACCCTTTTATGTCGACTTGGCAAAATTAAAAAATAAACTAACAATAGGGGTAACAATAGACGTAAGTAGGCTAATAGAAATACGCAAAAATAGACTTACTTCAATTAACAACGAAGATAATAATATATATGCTAATCCTAGAAAAGTAGAAAAGGAAATTAAAGAAGCAGAGGAACTATTTAAGCAGAATAACTGGCCAATTATTGATGTCACGCAAAAGTCAATCGAAGAAGTATCAGCAACAATTATACAGTATTTTAATAAAATGTGAAAAATTTATC
The DNA here is from genome assembly GCF_947250775.1 of Wolbachia endosymbiont (group A) of Rhinocyllus conicus. Taxonomy (NCBI): domain Bacteria; kingdom Pseudomonadati; phylum Pseudomonadota; class Alphaproteobacteria; order Rickettsiales; family Anaplasmataceae; genus Wolbachia; species Wolbachia endosymbiont (group A) of Rhinocyllus conicus. The sequence continues at coordinate 1,603,953 of NZ_OX366349.1, forward strand.
AATTGACTAACTCTCTGTAAGTGATCATAATGTAAGGTAATTTAATTCTTACTATAGATATGAAAGTCAAAGGGTCGCTAAAATCTCATCGTAACAGAGATAAAAATTGTAAAGTTGTGAAAAGGGGTGGTAAGATTTACATTATAAACAAGGTAAAGCCAAGGTGTAAAGCGCGTCAAGGTTCTTAGCTTTTTGTTCACCTTTTCATGTTATACATTTCTTGTATGTGAAAGTACGGTGTTTATACCTAAAAAGAAGCAAAAGTTATTGTGTTTAAGCGCAGCCTTATTCATTTCTTCTCTTACATTATATTTTAGCATTAGCACAATTACAGGTAAACGTGGCTTATTGACGTTAATCGACTTAAAAAAAGAGATTGAGTACAATAAGCTTTTGCTAAAGGATGTCTCTTCTGAAAAGGAAAAGTTGGACAATAAAGTATTTGGCTTATATGAAAAAAGCTTAGATTTAGATCTGCTTGATGAGCAAGCAAAAAATGCTTTAGGTTATGTGAACCCTAATGAACTTATGGTTGTTCTTGACGTGGAATAGCAGTAGACTTCTTGCGTTACCTCCTGTCATTCAAGCCCCTTTCTTGTCATCCGAGTAGCCCCTATGATGTCATTCCAGTGCTTGACACTGGAATGACATCATTATAGAGTGAACCAGTGTCAGCTACTTTCATGACACCATTCTTTTTTCTGGATTCCAGTGGGCTTTGTTGCATCGCTACTTATGAAAGGCTAACTATAGCTAGGATTATAAGCAACCTATTGAAAATCTTGTTTTTTTGCAATCAATCTGATCAAATTTAAGAATAGTAATTTATTATTTATATTAATAAACTTAATTCTATTGAAAATAGCTAAAGCATTGAAATTCTTGAATTTTAGCCGGATTAGTGAGTGGTAGTGAAATTTCTTTTACTCAAATTTAGGTATTCACTGACCGTTCTTGTTATAAATACCAGAATAATAAGCTACTGATATTCTCCATCTTTTTTATCTTTAATCCATCATAGCTAGCGATGCAACAAAGCCATTCCAGTGCCAGTTACTTTCATGACACCATCATAAAGTGAAACTAGATTCCAGCGGGCTTTGTTGCATAGCACCTTAAGCAGTGATGGTTTACGACAAATTTATGTAATGATTTCAAATTTAGCCATACCAATATCAGTGAATTTGTTGAGCAAATAGCACTTAATTAGTAATTCTTTTTCACGATTTACTTCAGATTTATTCCTAAAGCTAAATCCAAATACTTGCTTCAACCTTGAGAAAAATCCTTCTATGTAAGATCTCTTTCCATAAATTGCTTCCTTTTTCCGCTCTTTTACACCATCTTGTCCATATAATTTTATTAACCTAATAGCAGCATTCCTGTCAGACATATAATCTATTTTTGAATGTTCTGCTGCATCCTTTTTTGGTAGAACTTTTGTCTTTATATCGTATTTCTTACACAATTTATAAAGTTTGTGCCTATCGTATGCCCTATCTGCATATAATGCTTTTATTTTGTGCTGAAAATTAACTTCTTCAAGCAAATCGCAAGCTCCATAGTGGTCAGAGTAGACGCCATTACTGTATCTTGCAGCTATAGCTTTTTTACTATTCACACTTAACATAACATGTAACTTTCTTACTTGCTCGTAGCTTCGGTACTTTCTATCTGCACTGTTTTCCTTACTGTGGCCAGGAGTGTTACTGTAAATGCTGATACTTGTGCTATCTATGATAATTTCAATATTTTCCATGTTGCTTTTATCAACCCTGCAATCATTTATCTTAATATTAAGTTTTTTAAACCTTCTTGATGCTTGTGAATAGCTGATAACTGCCAAATTTTTTCCTATTTGTTGCAGATATCCTTTTATAAACCCCACCGTTTGTCTTAACCCAATTCTAAAAAGATTGACAATTATATGCACCAAAATTACGACTTTATCACTGTAAATATAGTTGCCGCCCTGCATTTTTGGACTATTTTCATACCAATTTTCGATAGCTTCATCGATGTAACGAAAAATATTTCCCCTTTTTTCAAGGAATTTGTTATATTCGTTTTGGTTACTGACTTTCATTTTCTGTGGCATATTTTTTCTTCAACAGTTAAATGGTTATTTATAATGAATTTTGTCAGTAGCCACCAGATTTTTTCGGTTGCTATGCAACAAAGCCATTCCAGCGTCACGCGCTGGAATGACAAAAAAGAGTAGGTTTTTTATGTGATTATGCAAGAAGCTAGTGTAAATTTAAGTTTTATCTACCGCTTGATCAAAAAAGAATAAGTTTAGTAAAAAATAATGATATTATTAGTGGAACATAAAATAGTCCCACTGCAGTACTAATTAGAAGCAACAGAGTAGCTTTATCTGGTTGATAATTCAAAATATTAGCAAGTATTATACTGGACCCAGAAACTGGAATAATAGCCAGCAACATCAGTGCTTTATATATACTCTCGTCGTATACACCTATAACATGTTTGTCTAGAAGGACAATTCCTAAAACAAACAGTGGCCAGAATACGTACTTTGCTGTAATAGTGATCAAAGCAAGCTTCCAATCTACTTTAAAGCTTGTAATATTTGCAATGCTCACTCCAAGTAGCATCATCCCTAATGTGACAAATGTACTTCTAATATTCATCATAACATCTGTTAAAAAAGTAGGTATTTGTATATCATATATACTTAAAAAGAAGCCAAGAACCATCGCATAAAGCGAAGGAAGTTTGAACAACTTTAATATGCATTCTTTTGCGGTATAAATACCATTTGCAGCTATGTAAAATCCTAAGCTATTTTCAAACAACGCCATTCCTATATAACAAACAACATATACAGATACTGAATCTTCATCAAACAAAGCCATGGCAATCGGCAGGCCAAAATAACCCATACTTGTGCTGCCCGAGCTAAACGCTAATATGTTTCTCGTGTTATCCTTAAATAAAAAAGAAGAAAGATAATACACTGATAAGGACATAGTGCTACCTATAAACCATATCAAAATCGGCAGAGAAATTACTTTTAAATTAACTTCTGTATGAGAGACTCCATATAAAATCACTATTGGATTAGCTATATAAAAGAGTATTTGAGATATAGTGTTTCTGTCAATTTTAAGACATTTTCCTGATAAATAACCAATAAATATTGTAATATAAATAGGTAATATTTTTAGGAAAAGAGTAAGGAACATACTAGCCTATTGTGATACTTTTGACTGATAAAGTGATATTAGATCTTAAGGTATTATAAAAGTAAACAAAATTTATTTTCCAATTTATCCAGCTCATAGTTAATTAAAAAAGATTCACTTAGTGTCAAAATTTGTTTTTACATAAGACTTAAGAATGACATTTTTATGATAAAATTATGTTAAGTTTCTATAAAGCTCCTTGCATATTTTTGAATAATGATAAAAAATTAAACTGCTTGTGGTAATTTAGACGGACTGTTGAAAAAGTAAGAGGAAATAAGTAAAGTTAGGACAGAGAGTAAGGGCTTTAACATAGTTGTCATATTTTTCTTTAATTAACCCTAGTGTCCAATTTACCCACCATAGCTTCACATGAGGTGTTTCTAACCATTTTAATAACAGTAAAAAATGTTCTTCTTTCAACGCTTTAAATGTGATATTTTTATTCATTAATTAAAAATTTCAAATGTTACTACCCTTTCTATTAATCCTGTCTCTAATTGCTAAGTTCATTGAAATTGACATTTCCGTACCTAGTTTTCCTGATATGGTGCACTATTTTAACGTATCAGAAGGCACAATTCAATTAACTATTGCTTATAATTTCCTAGGCTTTTGCATAGGAGGGTTGTTTTTTGGTCCATTGTCTGAATGCTATGGCAGAAGAAGGATTATGATCATAGGTAACACTTTGTTATTAATCGGCGCTGTTGGTTGTGTTTTTGCACCGTCGATTTTTTGGCTTTTAATTTCTCGCTTTGTTCAGGGCATTGGTGTTAGCACATCTGTAGTTGTGTTTGCAATCGTTGCAGACAGCTACAAAGGCGACGAAGCGGTGAAATTTATTGGAATCATGAATTCTGTTCTTACAGTTGTCATGGCAATTGCGCCAGTGTTAGGCAGTTTCATTAATGAAATTGTAGGATGGCGTGGTAATTATGCAACTGTTGCAATACTTTGTTTGATCTCTTGGGTTTTGCTGCTTTTTCTGTTACCAGAAACAAAAAAGGATCGCGATGCTTTCAGTTTGAAAAAAATAATGAAAGATTACAGAAAACTACTATCTAGTCCGAGGTTTGTTACGTTGTCTTTAATGTCAAGCCTCTTTTCTGCCGCTTATATGTCATTCATCACTTGTGGACCTTTTCTGTATATGAAGACTTTTGGTTTATCTAGCACTATTTATGCACTACATCAAGGTGCAATAGTTGGGTGCTTCTCACTCATTAGTCTATTTGCTGGCAAAATCTTACAGAAACTTGGAGCAATATGGTGTGTAATTTCTGGTACGAGCGTGGGTGCTATTGGGTCTCTATTGCTTGTAATATTCAGTATAATTGTACCCCACTCTTTCTACTTAGTAACACTGTCTATGATTATTTTTTCTATCGGTTGTGCAATTTGCCAGCCAGTGATTTTTAATGCATCAATAAATGTTTTCCCTGAAATTAAAGGCACAGCTTCTTCTGCAGTCTCGTTCATTAGAGCTTTTATCATGGCTATTTTTATCGGCTTAACAAGCTAAGTTTACAACGGTCAAGCAATTAGTGTAGCTGTTCTTGTTCTATCCGCGATAGTACTAGAACTTGTTTTTACTGCCTGTTTATTGTTTTTAAAAGATCCGGTATAATTAATGATCTTTTTACAGACGTGAGCGATTAACTTTCCCCGGCCAATCTTTCTGCTTCATTACGTGAAATTAATGCCTCAATAAATTCATCTAGTTCACCTTCTTTTATAATCTGCTCTAGCCGATGTGAAGTTAGATTAATTCTGTGGTCTGTTATTCTTGATTGTGGAAAATTATATGTTCTTATGCGCTCGGAACGATCACCAGAGCCAATCTGACTTTTTCTCATTGTTGACCTTTCCATTTCTTTTTTTTGTCTTTCAATTTCGTATAGCCTTGCCCTCAATACTTTAAGCGCTTTAGCTTTATTTTTGTGCTGCGATTTTTCATCTTGCTGTATTACAATTATCCCTGTTGGCAAGTGGGTGACCCTTACTGCGCTGTCAGTTGTATTCACTGATTGCCCTCCAGGACCACTGGATCTATAAACATCTATTCGTAAGTCTTTTTCTTCTATTTTAAAGTCAACTTCTTCTACTTCAGGTAATATCGCAACAGTAGCGGCAGAGGTATGTAACCTTCCTGAGGATTCAGTTTCTGGCACTCTCTGTACTCTGTGTGCTCCTGATTCAAATTTCAACCTTGCAAAAACTTCTGTTCCATTAATGAGTGCAGAAGCTTCCTTATAGCCACCTATACCTGTATTAGAAATGCTTATTGGCTCGAACTTCCAATTTCTTCTTTCTGCATATTTTTGATACATACGAAATAACATTGCTGCAAATAATGCTGCTTCTTCTCCTCCTGTGCCTGCTCTAATTTCTAATATTGCATTTCTTGAGTCATCTTCATCTTTAGGCAATAATGCTAACTTTAGTTTTGCTTTTACTTTTGGTAATAATACCTTGTGCTTTTCGAAAAATTCTTCTTTTGCTAACTCTTTTATATCACCTTCGCTGTTTTCATCTTTCATTATTTCTTCTAAATCTGAAATTTCCTCTTTCAGCGTGTTATATTCATCAATTATCTTGATTATTGGCCTGAGCTCAGAGTATTCCTTTGAAAGGGTAATGAATTCTTTTTGACTTAAATTGGTAAGGTTTTCCAAGTTCCTTTCTATATCACTAAATTTTTTCTTTAAGTCTTGTAAATTATTCTCTATATTCATATAGCACAGATCTAGTATTTTAACTAAGTAATATATACTGAAATAAAAAATTTCTTATATCAAGCAATAACACTATAATATATCTACTACCTTCTAGTTGAATATAATGGCAAGACAGATAACATCAAGCTGCAATTTCATATTTGGAGCTTCGGACATGAAATCATTACCAGATGAGTCGGCTCCAGAGATTGCGTTTGCTGGTAGATCAAATGTAGGAAAATCCAGTCTGATCAACTTACTGATAAACAGCAAAAAAGCTGCCAGAGTTTCCTCTAAACCTGGATGCACTAGACAAATAAATTTTTATTCTATGTACAATGATAAATTCAGACTTGTTGACCTACCAGGGTATGGTTATTCTCATGCAGGTAAGGAGGAAATTATACAATATTTAAACTTAATTGAGTATTATCTAATTCAAAGAAAAAATCTAAGAAGAGTGTTTGTGTTGATAGATAGCAAGGTAGGATTAAAAGAAATAGACAAAGACTTCATTTATTGGTTAATATATAATAATATTAACTTTAACGTTGTGCTAACAAAAATAGATAAAGTGAGTCAAAAAAGCCTAGATGCCATTCTAGAAGATACTCAAAAATGGATTAATAATGAGAATGTGTCAATTCATCAAATAAGCATCCGTGTTAAGCATAAAATAATCAAGGTAAGAGATGAGTTTTTCAAGTTTACAAGATAAAAAAATGAAAAGTAGTGAATTTTTAAAGGGTGAAGTATCATTTGAACAAAAAGCAGAAATATTACTTGAAGTGCTGTCTAGCATACCTAGCTTTGTGGGTGAAACTTTTGTCATTAAATGTGGCAGCGTAACGATCTCAGATGAAACACTATTCTATACTTTTGTGCATAATGTTGTCTTATTAAAGCAGCTTGGTATAAATCCGGTGATAGTTCATGACGGAGAATATGAAATTAACTCAGTGTTAAAAATGCTGGGTATGGACAGTAAGTTTGTGAATGGTATCAGACTTACAGACAAAGACACTATAAAAATCATTGAAATGGCACTGTGTGGTTCAGTTAATAAAAAAATTGTTCAGCATATAAATTCTGCTGGTGGTTCAGCTATTGGATTATGTGGAAAAGACGGCAACTTAATAAAAGCTGAAAAGATAAGCGCTACGCTTAAGGAAGACAGATCAAATAACATCGAAAAAATACTAGACATGGGATTCATCGGTAGGCCCACTGAAATCAATCCTGATATATTATTTTTTATTGAAGAATCAGATTTTATACCAGTTATTGCACCAATTGGTCATGGAAAAAATGGGGAAACATATCATATTGATGCCGATAGCACTGCAAGCACAATTGCAATTGCAGTTTCTGCATCTAAAATGATAACCTTTAGCGATACAGGTGAAGAAATAGATAAAATTGGTGGCAGGAAGATATCTGTTAAAAATTTAAATGCATCGATTGATTGTGGCAAAATTCAAGGAGAAAAATTTATTGGAAGGCTTATGGCATATACTAAAATGGTAGAGGAATGTGCTGGAGTTGTTCACATAGTTGATGGTAGAATACCTAACATTATGCTTGATTTATTTACTGAGAATAATTCAAGCATATCAATTGTGAGTGATTTATAACTAGACAACTACACGAATAGACTTCTTGCATAACCATATGACGAACTTTTCTTGGGAATAGAAACGAAAAAACTTACTTGACAAACTCCGCCAGCCCCCTTATCATGATAGTGAAGGTATTCAGTTATCTTCATCTGTGCAGATTAAACAGCAAGAAAACAACGTAGTTGGCGTCTTATTTTTAATTTTTTGCACTATGTGCACCTTATGTCTTCACAACATTTCTGGGTTTTTACCTATATAAGCTGAAACGCGCTTATAAGTCGTTTAAGACAGTATAGTACGCCAATTTGCAGGATTAGAGAGTGACAACTAGCTAACACGGGGTTTCTTTTGCCTTTTTTTCTGCTTAGTAAATTTCTTAAACATTTAAACTAAGGTGAGTTGCATTTAAAAGCAGCTAAATTGCAGTGTTTAAGACTTAAAAAACGCCAATACTGAAAATAGACAATGACTAGGGCTTCTTTTGCCTTTTTTTTCGTTTGGTAAATTTCTTAACGTTTGTAGCTAAAAGAGCCCAAGAGAGGTGTCATTACCCCGCCAACAATGTTGCAAAAAACGTAAAATTAGAGAAAAGCATTTCTCGAAAACTTCTATGTCCAAAAACAAGAGTGCCATTTATTTATAGTGCCAACAATCAATTAACCATCAGTTTCAATGAATGATATGAACATATTATTTCAAGGAAAGTTCATGGGAAATAAGAGATTAGCTATACGGATTAGCTGTAGCTATGAAACTAACCGGTTGGCAGAAAAGTATTTGTTAGATGCTTATGAAAAAGCCGTGTCAAAGCAAGTAAGCCAAAAAAATTTAAAACATAAAAATGGGATTCAAGGAGGATCAAATGGTAACAGTGAGTTTATATGCAAGAGTTTCTTCGGGGAAACAAGCACAAGAAAATACAATAGCAAGTCAAGTTGCAGCTTTAGAGAAGCAAATTAGTACGGATGGATACAAATTATTAAGTGAGTATAAATTTATTGATAATGGCTACAGTGGATCTAATCTAGTCCGTCCTGATCTAGAAAAGTTACGTGATAAAGTAACAGAAGGTAAAATTGATAGAATTTACATTCATTCACCTGATCGCTTATCTAGAAAATATGCATATCAAATGGTATTACTTGAAGAATTTGAGAAAGCAGGAGCAGAAACGGTTTTCTTAAATTATGAGATTAACGATAATCCAGAATCTCAATTGCTGTTACAAATGCAAGGTATGATAGCAGAATATGAACGAGCGAAAATTATGGAACGAAGTCGTCGCGGAAAGATTTATGCAGCTAATAAAGGTTGTGTAAGCGTAATGGGAGGAGCTCCTTATGGTTATCGTTATATAGATAAATATATGGGAGGAGGACAAGCTTTATTTGAAATAAACGAAGAAGAAGCTAATGTTGTTAGGAAAGTATTTTTGTGGATAGGAAGAGAAAGGACAAGTATTGGGGAAGTGTGTCGTCGGCTAAACACTATGTCTATTATAACACGAACAGGAAAAAAGTACTGGGATAGAAGTGTGATTTGGGGTATGTTAAAAAATCCTGCTTACAAAGGACAAGCGGCTTTTGGTAAAACAAAAGTAGGTATAAAGTTACAACATATCAGACCACAGAAACATTCTTGTGAACAACCGAAAGATAATTACTCTACCTATTCTGTTGAAAAAGCAAATTGGATTTATGTTAAAGTGCCAAATATAGTGGACGAAGATGTATTTGATATAGTTCAAGAACAATTAGCTGAGAATAGAAAAATAGCAAGGACAAGAGAAAGAGGAGCAAAATATTTACTACAAGGTTTAATCGTATGTAAGCGTTGTCGTTATGCATATTACGGAAGTCCTGTAAGAAATAAGCGAGGAGAAAAAATTGATCATTATGCTTATTATCGTTGTATTGGTAGAGATTCTTACCGTTTTGGTGGTAATAAAATTTGTGATAATAAACACATTCGTACAGATGCATTAGAAACAGCCGTTTGGGAAGAGGTTAAGCATTTATTGAAAAATCCAAATAGGGTTTTAGAAGAATACAGGCGTAGACTTTCAGAGCTTAAAAAATCATCATGGGATCAAAAAAGCGATTTACTAGAGAAACAAGAAAATAAATTAAAACGTGGTATTGCTAGACTTATTGATAGTTATGCTCAAGAATATATTAATCAAGAAGAATTTGAACCACGAATTAAAGCAATGAAACAAAGTTTAAAAACAATTGAAGAGGAGAAGAAAAGGATATTCGATCAAAAGAAATTAAAACAGGAATTAACTTTGGTTGTAACCAATTTAGAAGACTTTTCTTCCAATATTACATCAAACCTTGATAACGCAGACTGGCTAACTAAACGTGATATTATTAGAACGTTAGTCAAGAGAATTGAAATTAACCTTGAGGACGTAAATGTGGTATTTCGTGTAAAAGAGCTACCAAACTCTCCTGGAAATAATCGAGAAGAAAAGAAAAATTTGCAACATTGTTGGCGGGGTAATCCCGCTGCTTGTTAGCGGGATCTATGTTAAGAGATACCGCGAATGAATCGTGGTATGACGTAGGACTGCTGTCATCCCAGTGCCCAGACACTGGGATGGCTTTGTTGCATCACACTTTATGAGATGGTGATTTATGGTAAATTCATGTAACTATCTCAAATTTAGCCATACCAATATCAGTGAATTTATTAAGCAAATAGCATTTGATTAGCAGTTCTTTTTCTCGATTTATCTCAGATTTATTCCTAAAACTAAATCCGAATATTTGCTTTAATCTTGAGAAAAACCCTTCAATATAAGATCTTTTCCCATAATTTACTTCTTTTTTCCATTCTTTCATGCCATCTTCACCGTATAATTTTATTAACCTAATAGCAGCATTCCTGTCAGACATATAATCTATTTCTGGATGTTCTGCCGCATTGTTTATTGGTGGAATTTTTGTCTTTATATCATATTCGTTACACAACTTATAAAACTTGTGCCTATCACATGCTCTATCTGCATATAGTGCTTTTATGGCATGCTGAAAATCAACTTCTTTTAGCAAATCACAAGCTCCATAGTGATCAGAGTAGACACCGTTACTGTATTTTACAGCTATGGCTTTTTTGTTGTTTATATTCAACATTACGTGCAATTTTCTCGTTTGCTCATAGCCACGATATTTTCTGTCAGTGCTATTTTCCTTGCTGTGACCAGGAGTGTTGTTGTATATACTAATTCCTGTACTGTCCATAGCAATTTCGATATCTTCCATATTATTTTTATCAATTCTGCAATCATTTATCTTAATATTAAGTTTCTTAAACCTTCTTGATGCTTGTGAATAGCTGATAACTGCCAAATCTCTTCCTATTTGTTGCAAATACCCTTTTATAAACCCGACTGTTTGTCTTAAACCAATTCTAAAGAAACTGACGATTATATGCACCAAAATCACAACTTTATCACTATAAATATAGTTGCCGCCCTGCATTTTTGGACAATTCTCGTACCAATTTTCTATGGCGTCATTGATATAACAAAAAATGCTTCCTCTTTCTTGGAGAAATTTGTTATATTCATGGCAGTTACTGACTCTCATTTTTTGTGGCATATTTTTTCTTCAACGGTTAAATGGCTATTTATAATGAATTTTGTCAGTAACTGCCAGTTCTTTTCACTTGAGCGATGCAACAAAGCCCACTGGCATCCAGTTTTCCATATAATCTCATCGAAAATGTTGTAACCACTTTCTATGCTAGTTTGCTTGCTTACAAGCAAACTTTTCTGGATCCCAGTGGGCTTTGTTGCATCGCTACTTATGAAAGGCTAACTATAGCTAGGATTATAAGCAACCTATTGAAAATCTTGTTTTTTTGCAATCAATCTGATCAAATTTAAGAATAGTAATTTATTATTTATATTAATAAACTTAATTCTATTGAAAATAGCTAAAGCATTGAAATTCTTGAATTTTAGCCGGATTAGTGAGTGGTAGTGAAATTTCTTTTACTCAAATTTAGGTATTCACTGACCGTTCTTGTTATAAATACCAGAATAATAAGCTACTGATATTCTCCATCTTTTTTATCTTTAATCCATCATAGCTAGCGATGCAACAAAGCCCACTGGGATGACACCGTCATAAAGGAACTAGTGTCAGCTACTTGGATGACAGGAGAATGACACCCTCCTGGTAGGCCCAAATTGCAATGTTCGTACAGTTGTGGACGTCGAGCCTATCCTAGTGTTGCATATCAAGCTCATACTCAGTATGTAAATCTTTGACCAAAGCTACAACGTATTCTTTTTGAACAATTATACTGATTTTGATTTCGGATGTTGTGATAGCAAGTATTTCTATCTTTTTTTCGCTTAAAACCTTGAGTGTGCGGTGTATCACTTCAGTGTTAGACATAACACCAATACCAATTATTGAAATTTTAGCTACATTATCGTTTATAGCATAATTTTCATTCTTATTCAGTAACTTTTCCATTAAATCAATATCAAATTTGGAGATAACAAAACTTGACCCATGTATCATATCAATTTTAACGTTTGCCCCTACTATACCTCTTAAAGTACGCAAGTTATTTGCAAGGTTAGTGAAAGTTACAAGAGCTTCATTAGTGCTATAAGCTATTCCAGTAATTAAGTATCTCTCTAGTACATCCCTTTTGTGTAGTACTGTGGTGCCTTCTACTTCTTTAAAAGTGGATAGCACTTGCACTTTAATGTTATGCTTCATTGCAAGTTGTACTGAACGATTATGCAGTATTTTAGCACCAGATGACGACATTTCCAACATTTCATCGTAAGAGATAAATTTGAGCTTGCGTGCCTTTGGAACAATTCTCGGGTCTGCTGTATATATTCCATCAATATCAGTAAAAATTTCGCAAGTTCTAACACCAAAGGCTACCGTGAAGGCAACTGCTGATATATCAGAGCCTCCTCTTCCAAAAGTAGTGATTCTATCATCATTTATACCCTGAAAACCAGCGATGATCGCAGCAGTATAACCCTCAGCAAAAGATCTTTTCACACGGTCAATCTTTATTGTTTTTATTTTAGACTCAGAATAAAAATCATCAGTTACAATCGGTAACTGCCAGGCAAGCCACGATTTAGCATTAACTCCGATCGATTGGAGAGTGATAGCTAATAGACCGCAAGAAATTTGTTCTCCTGCTGAAAGCATAACGTCATACTCTGATAACTCTTGTCTGCAACTTAAATTTGAGATTTGCCTAGCCTGAAAAGCCATTTGGTCAGTAAATCCTGCAACAGCAGATACAACAACGATTACATTACAACCTTTCTCAATATCGTTTTTTATCAAATTTGCAACTCGGTTTAAATCAGTTAGCGAAGTCCCACCAAATTTTTTTATGATTATTTTGTCCATAGTTACAATATAACTCTCTTCTGAAGAAAAATATAGTTTTTGTAGAGATAGAGGTTGTCCGGAAACTAGAATTAAGGTAGAGTATAAGATGTATGGTTCCAGAGTGTGATGGTGTGGATCTATTATAAATAATTCAGGAGACTTTGTTAACTGAGAACATATAAATTCAAAAGGCGTAAGACCCCTAAGAGCTTTGAGTCTCTTTGCATAATTGTAGGCCATAACAAAGTCATAAAGATGCTCCTTAAGTTGCTGATGCGAACGATAGTAATATTTCTTAACTGTAGCATTCTTTAAAGTTTTATTCATACGTTCAACTTGTCCATTTGTCCAAGAATGGCTAACTTTTGTCAGACGATGTTCAATGTTATTTTCTTCACAAACTCTATCAAATATGTGTTGGAAGGCGTATTTATGGCGCTTCTGATTTGTAAATTGTATGCCATTATCTGTCAAAATAGTGTGGATTTTATACGGTAAAATTCTAATCAGATTACCTAAAAACTCAGCAGCTATGGGTTTTGTAGCACTTTTGTGCAACTCAACGTAGGTGAATTTGATCTATTGCAACAAACAAATACAGCTTTCCTTCTTCTGTTCTAACTTCCGCGATATCAATATGGAAATAGCCTATAGGATATTGTTTGAATTTCTTTCTTGGTTTAACTTCACCATCGACATCTGGTAGTCTGCTAATGTTGTGCCTTTGTAAACAACGATGTAAGCTGGAGCGACTCAAATGTGGGATTGAGGTTTGCAAAGCGTAGAGACAGTCATCTAATGGCAATAGAGTATGCTTACGAAATGCAACACTCCTCTTCTAAAGTTAAAACAGTTGATCTTGGATGCTTTGGACCCATACCAGCATCTTTGGTAAATGAGCGTTTTCTCCACTTAATAATAGTTTTTGGTTTAAGGTTTGGAGAGTTTTGCTATGCTCTCTTTACTATTTTGTATTGCTCTACGAATTGTCTCTGTTGTTCTGGCGCACCCATGTAATACTTGTCCCATAATTCCTCCCTTGATGATATTTTTTTCTCACATTTTATCATACCATCACACTCTGGAACTGTACATCTAATACAATTATAGAACAAGTTTAAAAGTTCTGGTAAAGTAGTTTTATTTACAAAGAATATGCTACTTGAAATTGAAAAGCGCAGCATAACAAATGCATTGTGGAAGTTGCAAGAAGCAGATCAAAGGGAAATCTTAACTCTTATACAGAGATTTGAGTTGCCAGAAGTACTAGCAAGAATATTGGTTACTCGTGGTGTTAACATAGAAAATGCAAGCGACTTCTTATATCCACTAATCAGATTGCTATTACCAGATCCCTTTCACCTTCTTGATATGGATAAAGCTGTTTCTCGTATAATACGGGCAATAAAAAATAATGAAAACATTGCAATATTTGGTGACTATGATGTTGATGGTGCAACGTCGTCAGCATTGATTAACAGGTACCTGAGAGCAATCGATATACACTCTATAATCTACATTCCAGATCGTGTTGATGAGGGCTATGGATTAAACACAGATGCTTTATTACAACTTAAAAAAAACGGGATCGATTTATGTATTTCCGTTGATTGCGGTACGCTTGCATATCAACCAATAGAAGATGCAAAGGTCTTTGGTCTTGATATTATAGTTGTCGATCATCATCTTGGTACGGAAAAGTTACCAAGCGCCGTAGCAGTTGTTAACCCAAACCGCCTTGATGAAAGCTCTCCTTATACTAACCTTGCAGCAGTTGGAGTGTCATTTCTGCTGATTATTGCTCTTAATAAAAGCCTACGTGAGCAAGGATTTTTTACCAACAAAAAAGAACCAGATTTATTTGATCTGCTGGATTTAGTTGCCCTTGGAACTGTTTGCGATGTTATGCAGATTACAGGCCTCAATAGAGCATTTGTCTCACAAGGATTAAAAGTTATGTCAGCAAGAAAAAACGTTGGCTTGCGTGTTTTATTTGATGCTTTGGGGATCCTTGAAAAACCAAGTGTTTCACGATTAGGGTTTAGTATTGGGCCATGCATAAATGCTGGAGGAAGAATTGGAGAAGCATCGCTCGGTGCAAGGTTGCTTTCCACCGATGATGATGAAGAGGCACATTCAATCGCGCTAAAATTAATAGATTTGAATAATGCAAGGAAAGTGTTAGAAAATGAGGCTCTCTTGGAAGCTACAGCACAAGCGGAAAAATTTGCCCAATTAGGTGTAAATTTTATAATGGTAAGCGGCAACTGGCACCAGGGAATAATCGGTATAATTGCATCGAGGCTAAAGGAGCAGTTTCACTTACCAACAATAGTGATGTCTTTAAACAATGGAATAGGAAAAGCAAGCTGTAGATCAATTTTGGGAGTTGATATCGGTGCTGCAGTCCTTTCCGCAAAGTTTACAAATTTAATTATTGAAGGTGGTGGCCATAGTATGGCGGCAGGATTTTCAATTAAAGAAGACAAAATAAATGATTTGCATGATTTTTTTACTGAAAGATTTTCAAACTCTATAAATGAGAAAACTTTAAAAGCTGATAGTATAGTAACTGCTAAAGCAATAAACTTATCTCTGTGGAACCAACTGCAACGCTTGGGACCATTTGGAGTTGGGAATCCTGAACCAAGGTTTATCATTCAGGGAGCAAAGATAAGAAAGCCTGAAGTTATAGGAGTTGACCATATAAAATGTTTTATTGCTGATGATAATGTTATGGTAAGAGCTATTGCATTTCGCTCTGCAAATACTCACCTTGGCTCTGCTATCATGCAGGGTAATGTTAAAGCCATTTTGGGTAAAATCTCTATGAATTACTGGAATGGCAATGAATTTGTACAATTTTTAATAGAAGATGTATTGACCATTAGTTGAGTTACTATTTTACAATAATTACCTATCAATCTCACCAAAAACTATATCGAGTGAGCCAATAATTGCTGCAACGTCGGCAAGCATGTGTCCTTTTGCCATAAAATCCAAAGCTTGTAAATGTGCAAAGCCAGGTGCTCTTATTCGGCATCTATAAGGTCTATTGGTACCATCTGAAACTATATACACTCCAAACTCACCTTTTGGTGCCTCAACAGCTGTGTAAGCTTCACCTTTTGGTACGTGATATCCTTCTGAGTAAAGTTTAAAATGGTGAATCAGAGCTTCCATAGATTTTTTCATCTCTGCTCTTGGCGGTGGAGAAATTTTTCTATCTTCAGTTTTTATTGGGCCTCCAGGCATTTTCTCTATACACTGCTTCACCAAGCTAACAGACTGCCTAATCTCTGCCATTCTAACTAGATAACGGTCATAACAATCGCCATTTTGGCCAATAGGTATATCAAAATCTAGCTGATCATATATTTCATATGGCTGGCTTTTTCGCAAATCCCAAGCAAGCCCAGCAGCACGCAGCATTGGTCCACTAAAGCCCCAGTCAAGTGCCTGTTTAATTGATATTTCACTGATTCCTACAGTGCGTTGCTTCCATATCCTATTTTCTGTTAAAAGTTCATCAACATCGTCTATATACTTTGGAAATTGCTCTATAAACTTTGCAATATCCTCAATCAAGCCTTCTGGAACATCTGCTGCAACTCCACCTGGTCTGATGTAAGCTGCGTGAAACCTTGCGCCTGAAGCTCTTTCGTAAAATTCCAGTATTTTTTCTCTTTCTTCAAAGAGCCATAAAAGAGGGGTCATTGCTCCAACATCAAGCGCTTGAGAAGAAACGTTCAGTAAATGATTTAGTATTCTCGTCAGTTCACAGAACAAGACACGTAAATACTTTGCCCTAATTGGAATTTCGCATTGCAACAATTCCTCTACACATAGTGAATACGCATGCTCTTGTGACATTGGTGACACATAGTCAAGGCGATCAAAATAAGGCAAAGCTTGAAGATACGTTTTATGTTCTATTAATTTTTCAGTACCACGATGCAAAAGCCCAATATGAGGATCAGCTCTCTCAACCACTTCGCCGTCCATCTCTAAAACAAGGCGCAACACTCCATGTGCAGCTGGGTGCTGAGGGCCAAAATTTAACATCATTGTCTTTAGATCGGGCATGTCCAGTAGTTTAAGATATTAAAATTGTATAGGCTAAAGTGCGCTCAAAGTCAATAGACTTCTTGCATAGGCTACAACTGTCATTCAATAGAAACAAAAACTTTTACAATGCTAATAAGTGTTGGTAAAACTAAGTCACTTTAGCTATAGAATGACAAAAAAGGTTTGCATTAGCCAAATTTTTAGTTGAGGTAGCATAAGAGGTTAAAGGAAAAGCTTTGTGTTAATGGATTCATTTCAGGTATAATACAGATAATACCACAATACTTATAAAATGGATCATGTTGTTAATGCGTACAATAGACTTGACACTCCTATAGTTAGGGGAGAAGGGGCATATCTTTTTGACAAAGATGGTAAAAAATATTTAGATTTTGCTGCAGGTATTTCTACAACTTCTTTAGGGCATTGTCATCCATACATTACAGACAAACTGAAAGAGCAATTGAGCTCACTATGGCACTGCTCTAACATTTTCACTATTCCCGAGCAAGAAAGGCTTGCTGACCGTTTAACAACCCTTACTTTTGCAGATAAAGTTTTTTTCTGCTCAAGTGGGCTTGAAGCAACAGAAGCTGCAATTAAGTTTATTCGTCGTTACTTTTATTCAAAAAGGCAAGCAAAACGTAATCGTATTGTTACAATTGAAGGAGGGTTTCATGGCCGCAGTATTGCTGCAATTTCTGCTGGAGGCAATGAAAAATCACGCGAAGGTTTTGCTCCGCTCCTTTCTGGTTTTGATAAAGTGCCAAGAAATGACATTAAAGCTTTGGAGAAAAAAATCAGCGATGAAACAGCTGCTGTGTTTTTAGAGCCCATACAAAGCGAAGGCGGAGTATATCCACTAGACGTAGAATATCTTCAAAAAGTAAGGAAAATAACAAAAGCTCAAGGGATAATTTTGTGCTTTGATGAAGTGCAATGCGGATATGGACGCATCGGTTCTTTATTTTATTATCAAAATGTCGGCATTGAACCTGATATGCTAACCTGTGCAAAAGCTATGGGTAACGGTTTTCCTCTAGCTGCATGTTTAGTAAAAGATTACATAGCAGAAGCAATCACTCCAGGAACTCATGGATCAACCTATGGTGGCAATCCACTTGCCATGACTGTTGGTAATGCAGTGCTCGATATAATGCTAAAAGAAGGCTTTTTTGATCATGTTAAGAGAATTAGTAAATATTTAAAAGAAAAGCTGTTGCCTTTAGCTAAAGAATTTCCTGAGATGATTTCAGAAGTTCGTGGAGAAGGGTTACTAATGGGAATAGAACTAGCAACTCCTGTAGCTGATAAAGTTATTAGTCGATCTCTTGATAAAGGTTTAATAATAACTAGGGTTTCAAACAACAAAGTAGTAAGGATAACCCCACCACTTATCATTGAGGATGAGCATGTGAATGCGGCGTGTAATATGCTTTATGATTTATTTTTTAAGATTAAAGATATATAAAATTCGGCAATATAAATTCAGGCTTGCAAATACCTCTCATAACATGTAAAATTAATTTTATTTTTTATCACAATAACATCGTACTTTAATGGATTGGTTATTGGTCTTAGTATCATCAGCAATTTTTATTTTGTTAATTTTATCGTTTTTGTTCTCAGGAGCAGAAATAGGCTTAACCTCAATTAGCCGTTCTCGAGTTAATAAGCTAAAGCTAGACGGTAACAAAAGAGCCAGGATAATAGACCGCTTATTAAATAAGAAAGAATTGACAATAGGAACGGTATTGCTCGGCAATACAATTATTAATATTACTTGCTCTGCTTTATTTACAGCAATATTTATCAATCTTTTTGGAAATGAGGGCATTCTCCTATCAACAATTATAATGACATTTTGTATTTTATTATTCTGCGAAGTTCTACCAAAAACTTATGCTATTCAAAATCCTGAAAAATTTGCATCATTTTCTGCTTATTTTGTATTGTTTTTTGTAAAGATTTTTTCTCCATTGACGCTAGGTATTCAATTTATTGTTAACCTCATCCTGAAATTATGTGGGCTGCATAAAGATAAGGAAGTAATATCTGCAGCGGATGCAATGCGTAATATGATTACTCTTCACCGCAGTGAAGGAACTATGTTACAACAGGATTTAGATATGCTAAGCAGCATACTTGATTTGGCTGAGACAGAAATATCACAAATTATGACCCATAGAAGAAATTTATTTTCTCTTGATATAAATCGAAGTAAAGAAGAGTTAATAAGGGAAATTTTAACTAGCAGTCATAGTAGGATACCTTTATGGCAAAAAGAACCAGATGATATTATCGGTGTAATTCACGTGAAGGGTCTAATAAATGCCTTGCGTGAAAAGAATAATAAAGCGGAAGAAGTTGACATTACCCAAGTTATGTCAAAGCCTTGGTTTATACCAGAAAGTACACCGCTCAGCGTGCAACTTCATAACTTCCGTAAGAACAGGAAACACCTTGCATTTGTTATTGATGAGTATGGAGCACTGCAGGGAATTGTAACTCTTGAGGACATACTGGAAGAAATAGTTGGAGAAATTTCGGATGAACATGATTTGATCACGGAGAATTTCATAAAGAAAATATCTGACAATATGTATCACATAGAAGGAAAATCTACTATTAGGGACATTAACAGGCAGTTACACTGGAATCTCCCTGATGAAGAAGCTACAACTCTAGCAGGTATGATTGTGAATGAAATAGAGCGCATTCCTGACGAAGGCGAGGAGTTTTCCATGTATGGTTTTCGCTTTAAGATTTTAAAAAAAGATAAAAATATTATTACTGTTGTTGAAGTGCAAGTAAAAACTGGTAATACTAGTAGCAGCAATTAATTAGTGGAGTTTCATGGAAGATACAGTAAAAATAACGGCTGAAGAGTTGAAGGGTTACATAGAGAGAATCGAAAAACTTGAACAAGAAAAGAGGGATGTGCAAGATCACATTCGTGATGTATATGTAAAAGCCGCAGATGAAGGTTGGGATATAAAAGTGATGAAACAAATTATTAGGCTGAGGAAGATGGATGATGATGACAGAGAGGAACAGGAAATATTGCTTGATACCTATAAACGTGCATTGGGAATGAGCTACGAAGAAGAGTTAAGTGAATAGCAGAATTGTAATTGGAATAAGTGGAGCATCTGGTTCTATTTACGGTGTACGTATTTTAGAGGCGTTAAGAAATATTAATAGATCTCTTATCCCTGTCATCCGAGTGGCTGACACTGGGATCCAGGGAAAAGGAAATATAGATTCCAGCGTCACGCGCTGCAAATTTGGTTATGAAACTCATTTAGTGATAAGTCGTGCTGGAAAAATAACTCTAGCTCATGAGATTAAAGAAAAACTTGAAGATATTACATCACTTGCAGATTTTTACTATTCTGAAGAAAAAATAGGAGAAAAAATAGCAAGTGGCTCATTTAAAACCTCAGGAATGATTGTAGCACCATGCTCTATGAAGACAATGTCTGAAATTGCATCAGGTGTTACTTCCAATCTATTGACAAGGGCTGCAGATGTAACGCTAAAAGAAAGAAGAAAATTAATTCTTATGGTGCGAGAGTCACCACTACATCTTGGGCATTTACAAAATATGTTAAAATTAACGGAGATGGGAGCAATAATTGCTCCACCAGTGCCTGCTTTCTATATTAAACCAAAATCGTTGGATGATATTATTAATCATTCTGTTGGCAAAGTATTGGATTTATTTGATATCAAATTACCTGACTTTAAGGAGTGGCAAGGAAGTGACAATTATTATTGATGGTAAAAAAATAGCAAACGACCTATGTGAGAGGCTATCACAAAAAATTGATATTTTAAAGAGAGAGCATAATATTTTTCCTTGCCTGAAAGTAATTCTCGTGGGCAGCAATCCAGCAAGTCAGGTTTATGTTCGCAACAAACAGAAAAAAGCAGAGTCAATAGGCATAAGTTCTGAGACCATTGTTTTACCTAATAATATTTCAGAAGATGAATTGATTGAAAAAATCAATGAGTTAAATGAAGATCCATCTGTGCATGGCATTTTAGTGCAGTTGCCTTTACCAAATCACATTGGTGCAAGCAGAGTCATTAATTCAGTAAGTGTGGAAAAAGATGTAGATGGCTTCCATGATGAAAACGTTGGCAAATTAGTTAAAGGTGAAAAAAACTGCCTTATACCTTGCACTCCTAAAGGTTCTTTGCATTTAATTAAATCAATTGAAGAGAACCTTTCCGGTAAAAACGCAGTGGTGATTGGTAGGTCAAATATCGTGGGTAAACCAATGTTTCACCTGCTATTGCAAGAAAACTGCACTGTTACCATCTTGCATTCACAAAGCAAGGATTTAGCTGAATATTGCTCTAAAGCGGATATAGTAGTTGCAGCAGTCGGAAAGCCAAATTTTGTTCAAGCAGACTGGATAAAGAAAGGTGCAATAGTGATCGATGTTGGCATAAATAGCGTTAACGTAGGAAAGCTTGTAGGTGATGTTGACTTCGAGGGAATAAAAGGGAAAGCCAAAGCTATTACTCCAGTACCCGGGGGCGTTGGCCCAATGACCATTGCATTTCTAATGATGAACACTGCCATTGCTGCTTGCTTACAGAAGGGAGTTGATGCTTCTAATTTCATTAGTTGAGGTATGAAGAGGAAAGCTATATGAAGATAGACATCTCACAATTAATAAAAAATTGAGATTTTTGAAATTCCTCAGTAGTCAAATTTATTAAATATTTAGGATCATCATCTATTCTTTTTTCTCTACAAGTATAGTATTTTCAAAAGCGAATGATAAACGTCTAAAATGGTATTACCAACTAAAAGGTGTAAGTCTGTACATTGATGCATTAGAGGTCTGAGGCGACTTTTGATGATGTGCCAACAATGCTCTATCGGATTTAGATCAGGTGAATATGTTGGAAGATAAAGCAAATGACAGCCAAAAGACTCTATTAATGACTTTGTTTTGGGAGTTTTATGGAATGTAGCATTATCCATAACTATGGTTGTATTACGCTGCAATTGTGGTTCGCTCTAACCATACATTAAATACATCTTTATTACACCCTCCTGTGAAGGTCATTGGTGCAATAAACTTCTTTTTAATCCATCCACCTATTATACTCACTCTTTCCCACTTTTTTCCTGGAACATCAGCATATATTTTTTCTCCTCTTGGAGCTCATGCATATTCTCGGTATAGTCTATTATCAACTCCTGCTTCATCTATATATAAAATGCTACAGTGGTCTATTTTTGAGACTTTATCGATAAATTGCTGCCTATCTTCTTGATTGCGCTCTTGATAGAATGTGACTTTTTTTAAGGTTATTTTTAGCTGTTTTAACCTATACCAAATTGCACTTATTCCAAAGCCATTTTATACCTTTTTATCCCTTCTGAGGTAACCTTTTTTCAGTTAGCTATAGGTATAAAATAATGGAGTATGTCTCTCCATCATTCAACAGCAATCACAGTATGTTTTTACAAATTTGAAAATTAGTGTTAAATAAAAATATAAATGCAAAAGGAAAAGAAATGATTGAACTTAAAGGCCAAGAAATTTGTGCAGGCGGAAATAAGAAAAATTTGATTATTTTTTTACATGGTTGGGGCTCAAGTGGCGATAATTTCATTCACCTTGCTAAAGTTATGAGCAAGTTTTTACCCGAGTCATATTTTGTAGCACCCAATGCTCCGTTTGAAAGAGAAATAGGTGATGGTTATCAGTGGTTCAGCTTGGAAGATCCTAGTGAGGAAGCGCTATATAATGGAGTAAAAAATGCTACATCAATTGTAAATCATTTCATTGATACAAAATTAAAGGAGCTTAATTTAAAAGATACGCAACTTTCTTTGGTTGGATTTTCTCAAGGAGCAATGCTTGCAATACATACAGCTCTCACCCGCTCTCAATCCTGTGCATCAGTTGTTGCATACTCTGGTAGGTTTCTTTCACCTTCAAAAACTGCACCAGAGATCAAGTCAAAACCTAACATATGTGTTATCCATGGTGATGCTGACGACGTGGTACCTTTTTCGTCCCTCGACTTAGCGGTTAAAGCTTTGAAAGAAAATGGAATAAATGTTGAAGGGCACCCAATTCATGCATTAGGGCATATTATTAATGAAGAGGGGATAAAATTAGGAGTAGAATTTATCAAGAAGAATTTTAAAAATTAATTTTCATGCACTTGTTTTGCTTTGGTTATGGATATGTGGCTAAATTTTTATCGAAAAAACTGCTGAACTTAGGTTGGAAAGTCAGTGGCACATCAAGAAGTAAAAATATACAAAATGTAATCCTCTTTAATTATGAGAAAGTTAGTCAAGATCTGCTTAAAAGCGCAACGCACGTTTTAATTTCTATTCCTCCAGATGGTGATGATGTTATGGAGAGATATGGTGATTGCCTGCAAAATGTTAAATGGTTTAGTTATTTGTCTGCAACTAGCGTTTATGGTGATTACTCTGGTAATTGGGTGAATGAGGAATCTGAAACAAAACCTATAGAAATCAGAGGAGAAAAGCGCCTTAGATCTGAAAAGAAGTGGCTGAATAGCAAACTGCCTGTACATATTTTTCGTTTAGCTGGAATATACGGTCCTGGTAGGAACGTGTTAATTGACTTGCAGCTTGGCAAAGCAAAAAATGTGAAAAAAGAAGGGCATTTTTTTTCTCGTATTCACGTTGAAGATATATCGAACATTCTATTTTCTTCCATGCAAAACATAAAACCTGGTGAAGTATACAATTGTGCAGATGATTTACCCACTACACAATCTGAAGTGATAATGTATGCAGCCAAACTTCTCAATGTTAGTCCTCCAGAGCCAATTGAGGTTTCTTCCTTACCAGATTATGCACAGAGTTTTTATTTAGGGTCAAAAAAAGTAAGTAATGTTAAAATTAAAAAAGATCTTAATGTCTCTCTAATTTATCCTAACTATAAGGTGGGATTAGAGAGTTTGCATGTAAAAAAAACTGAAATCACATTAGAATGAAGTAGATAGACCTATTGTTTAGTTGTATCCGTTCAGCAAAGTGGCAAAATAGGTAGGCGAGATAAACCAAAAAATCAAGAAAAAAGTAAGTTTACAACAAATGGTCAGTGCTTGACACTGGAATCCAGCCTTTCCATAATCATCAAAAACATTGTATTTTAACGTAAAACAGCTATTTTTATGCTCACCAACTTAATAAAATTCCTGGATCCAAGTAGTCAAGGCACTGGGATGACAAAGGAGAGCAGTGTCAAGCACTGATCACTTTTGCTTCAATATTTGCACATTAGCCATGCCTTGAATCAATACGTTTAGTTCTGTAATTGTGTCCGCTCAGACTAATGTTCTCTAGGTGAGATCGTGGAGTATTCGTTGCAGTATTTGGCTGTTCAATTACGCTAGTTGGTATAATACTTCTATTTCTTTCAAAATTTCCATCTCGTATAGCTTCCAGAACGCTTTTTCCTCCTAAAAGACAGTTTTCTCCTAAACTTTTCCCCTTATCTTCTAACTCGTTAAGCCTTGCTTCGCTCTCCTTATCAAGCTTTACTTCTATTTCATTACTATTTTCCTTAGGATTTAGATGAATACTGATTTTTCCTGCTTCACTATCAAAAGATAATGTTACACCTTGCTTACAAACGTCCAGATAATTTCTTTTTCCGTTGTAGCTTTCAACTCTTACTATACTTTTCCCAATTTGCAGTATACCAACTCTTAAGTTTAAACCTTCATTCTTTTCATTGCTTAGGATTTTTGCAACTTCAACAATACTATCTTGTGGATATTCTATATAAAAACATCCATTATCTATCTCTACTTCTAATTCATCCTTTTGGGTTTGCTTATTTTTGTTTACAATACTTTCATATGCTACATTTTCTAGATCGTTTTCAATTTCCTTACATTGTGCAAAGAGATCATTTACATAATCAGAATCAGAAGTTACATGTCCTAGCTCACCACCATCGAAAAGACCTCTTTCTACTTTCCCACCTTTTAACAATAAATCCCTAATGGTGTTTCTTATGATGTCTAAATTACCATCTTCCAGTGCTTCATTCGTGTTGTCATCATCTTGATCTTCATTGCTATAGGAAACATCCTGACCTCTCAGTGCATGTGCTTTACTGCTAGGGCATAGGCCTTCATTATTGATAACACCTATTATTTCTTCAAATATCAAATTTGTTACAGTTCTATAACGATCACCATAACATGAATTCAATCTTATCCCTTTCCTTAAGTATTCATCTGTTATGCGTTGAATAAGCCTTAAAGCACTTCCTTTGTTATTTTCTTCTTCCACCTTTTTCATCTCATTACAAAATTCATCAATCAGCTTCTTTTCATTTTCAGTTAATGGTATTTCTAGATCCATTAAAAGTGAGCCATCTTCCGAAAAACAAGAATAATCTGAACTACAGCTCGAATTTGAGTCCCCATCACTTGATTCAGGACAAGGCGTCTGATTACCATCAGCAGAACTATCATATGAATCATAATCACTAAAGTTCTGTAGTCGATCATCACTTTCGTGTTCATCTGTTTTGTTTGACAAATCACTGCGAGAGAACTTCATCGGATCTTTTATATTACTTCCAAACTTTGTTGATTATCACTTTCGCCTAACCTAATATCAGTTAGTGTTGGATCATATAATTCTTGGGTATTTTTTGCTTCTGTTTTCCTCGTCTTACGTAATGGATAAGGCTGATAAAATTGAGTTCGTTTCCTTTTTACCTTATTCATGTTGCATAACCGTTATTCAATAATTCTTTAACAAATACCATAATACATAGGCAAGTCAGTAAAAAAATTTGACTTACATTACTCTACCACAATTTTGAGATAGAGTAATGAATTATTTTCGTTTGGCATTTAAACGTTTTGTATCTGCTGTAATGATTTCACTTCCAATTTGCTATTCTTTACATATTGAATTGCAAGCACTAACGCTTTACTCCCAGAAGCTGTGGTGCTATAAGCTATATTTTGCAAAATAGCAGTTCTCCTGATATCTTTGCTATCTGAGACTGATTTCACACCTTTTGAAGTATTGATTACTAGATTTATTTTTCCATCTTTGAGCATATCAACTATGTGGGGTCTGCCTTCTCTCACTTTATTTACAGCTTTTGCAGCAATGCCGTTATTATTCAGATATAAAGCTGTGCCTTTGGTTGCATATATTTCAAAACTCAGTTCTTTCAACATTCGTGCAACAGGCAATATATACTCTTTATCATCATCTTTTACTGAAACCAGAGCTGTTCCTTCTATTGGTAACTTGTATCCTGCAGCCATGTGCGTTTTTGCAAGTGCAGCTTCAAACGATGAGTCAATTCCCATTACTTCTCCTGTTGATTTCATTTCAGGACCAAGTAGAGTGTCAATTCCCGAAAAGCGCGTGAATGGAAAAACAGCAGCTTTAACTGCAAAATGATTGAAAGGCTTGTTTTCCTGATTCAATTTTTTACCCAAAATAACCTGAGTGGCAAGCTTTGCAATAGGAATATTGATTACCTTGGAAATAAAAGGAACGGTTCGACTAGCTCGTAAATTTACTTCAAGTATGTATACATAACTCTCTTGAACAGCAAACTGAATGTTTATCAGACCTTTCACTTCTAGTGCAAGAGCTATTCTTTCAGTTTGGAGCTCGATCTCTTTTATTACTTCGTCACTCAATGTATTTGTCGGTATTGAGCATGTTGAATCGCCAGAGTGGATACCAGCTTCTTCAATATGCTCCATGACCGCTGCAATGAAAACTTTTTTCCCATCACACACAGCATCAACGTCAACCTCAACTGCATTGACTAAAAATTTATCAAGAAGCAGCGATCCGTGTTCAAAAATTTTGGTTTGATTCAAGACATACTCTTTAAAGCTCTGAGTATCGTGTCTAATCGACATAGACTGACCGCCGAGGACATATGATGGCCTGACTACTAGTGGAAACCCCACCTTTTCTGCGTTGGTTAACGCTTCTTTTACTGAATGGCAGATAGAACTTTCAGGTTGTTTTAAATTAAGTTGCAAAGCAAGGTTTTTAAACCTCATGCGATCTTCTGCAAGGTCAATAGAATCAAACGAAGTTCCCAGAATTTTGAAACCTCTCTCGTTAAGCACTTTGGCTAACTTTAAAGGTGTTTGACCACCTATTTGAACTATTACACCAACCAGTGTGCCATTTTCTTGCTCTTTACTTAGTATTTCAAGCACATCCTCTGCAATCAGTGGGGCGAAATATAAACGATCAGCGGTATCATAATCAGTTGAAACGGTTTCTGGATTACAGTTGATCATTATTGTTTCATACCCCATTTCTTTGGCGGCAGAAGCTGCATGTACGCATGCATAATCAAACTCAATACCTTGACCAATGCGATTTGGACCACTTCCTAAAATGACAACCTTTTCTCGGTCAGAAACATCTGCTTCGCACTCCATTCCCTCTGTCATCCGAGTAGCTGACACTGGGATCCATTCTTCCTTATCTCTGGATTCCAGCGTCACGCGCTGGAATGACATCATTGTGTTACCCTCATAACAGCCATACATATAAGCAGTGCTCGATTCAAATTCAGCTGCACAGGTGTCTACACGCTTATAAACTTGTTTAATGCCAAATTTTTTTCTTATTTCTTCAATTTGCTCTACTTTCTTATTGCTTAATTTTGCCAATCTTGCATCTGAAAACCCCATTTTTTTCAGCTCTAACATTTCATATGCAGTCTCAGGAAGGCCGTTTTCCTTGATTTTTTGTTCAGCTAATATAATTTGCTGTATATTCTGCAAAAACCATAAGTCATATCCTGTAATCGAATTTATTTCTTCTATGCTTATTCCATGACGCATTGCGTCAGCAGCAATCAGTAATCTGTTTGGCAGCAATTTTGCTAATTGAGATCTGATGTGATCAATATCAGTATTTTCAGGAAATACTTCATTAAGTCCCGTAAGCCCAGTTTCAAGCGAGCGAAAAGCTTTCTGCAGCGACTCATTAAAAGTGCGGCCGATCGACATCACTTCCCCCACTGATTTCATGGAAGTTGATAGTTCACAATTCGTCCCCTTAAACTTCTCAAATTCAAAACAAGGAATTTTAGTGACGATGTAATCAATCACTGGTTCAAATGCAGCAGGTATAACTGGAGCGCAATCATTACGTATCTCATCGAGTGAATAGCCGATAGCAAGTTTAGTTACAACTTTTGCAATAGGATAACCTGTTGCTTTTGAAGCAAGTGCAGAAGAGCGAGAAACCCTTGGATTCATTTCAATCACAACGAGGCTTCCATCTTCTTTAGGATTCACTGCAAACTGAACATTTGCACCACCGGCACTAACATCAATTTCTCTTAGCACTGCTATAGATGCATTTCTCATCTGTTGGTATTCTACGTCACGCAGAGTCAAAGCAGGAGCAACCGTGATACTATCCCCAGTGTGCACTCCCATTGGATCAATATTTTCTATCGAACAGACTATTATGCAGTTATCTTTACAATCACGGATAACTTCCATTTCATATTCTTTCCAGCCGATAATTGATTCATCTATCTGAACTTCATTTATTGGCGAAATTTTGAGAGCACTTTCTGCAATATTGAAAAACTCCTCTTTATTGTATGCTATGCCGCTACCTGCACCACCAAGGGTGAATGACGAGCGGATGATTGCTGGTAATCCAATGTAATCCAAAGCCTTTCTTATTTGTTCTTGATTTTTTATAATGATACTTTTGGGGTATTTTAGCCCTATTTTATCCATGGACTGACGGAATAACTCTCTATCCTCTGCTTTTTTTATTGCTTCTCTATTTACCCCTATTAATTCTACATTGTATTTGTCTAACACTCCATCATCTGCAAGTTTTATTGCGCAATTGAGTGCTGTTTGCCCGCCCATTGTTGGCAATATTGCATTTGGCATCTCCTTAATTATAATTTTCTCTATGATTTCAGGCAGTACCGGCTCAATATAAGTTGCATCAGAAAACTCAGGATCTGTCATTATAGTTGCGGGGTTGGAGTTAACCAAAATGACTTTATAACCTTCACTTTTTAATACTTTACAGCTTTGCGTTCCAGAATAATCAAACTCGCATGCCTGACCTATAACTATTGGGCCTGCTCCTATTACTAATATAGATTCTATATCTGTGCGTTTTGGCATAATTACAATAACGATTTCTGTTCAAATAATGTTACCAATCTTTCCTGTATATGTGAATTTTTATTAAATCTATTAGCTAACTGTTTTTAGGCTTGACGCATAACTGTACGAACATTGTGATTTGAGTCTACTAGGAGGGTGTCATCCAAGTAGCCTTCTTCTCCTGTCATCCCAGTGCCCAGACACTGGGATGGCTTTGTTGCATAGCACCTTAAGCAGTGATGGTTTACGACAAATTTATGTAATGATTTCAAATTTAGCCATACCAATATCAGTGAATTTGTTGAGCAAATAGCACTTAATTAGTAATTCTTTTTCACGATTTACTTCAGATTTATTCCTAAAGCTAAATCCAAATACTTGCTTCAACCTTGAGAAAAATCCTTCTATGTAAGATCTCTTTCCATAAATTGCTTCCTTTTTCCACTCTTTTACACCATCTTGTCCATATAATTTTATTAACCTAATAGCAGCATTCCTGTCAGACATATAATCTATTTTTGAATGTTCTGCTGCATCCTTTTTTGGTAGAACTTTTGTCTTTATATCGTATTTCTTACACAATTTATAAAGTTTGTGCCTATCGTATGCCCTATCTGCATATAATGCTTTTATTTTGTGCTGAAAATTAACTTCTTCAAGCAAATCGCAAGCTCCATAGTGGTCAGAGTAGACGCCATTACTGTATCTTGCAGCTATAGCTTTTTTACTATTCACACTTAACATAACATGTAACTTTCTTACTTGCTCGTAGCTTCGGTACTTTCTATCTGCACTGTTTTCCTTACTGTGGCCAGGAGTGTTACTGTAAATGCTGATACTTGTGCTATCTATGATAATTTCAATATTTTCCATGTTGCTTTTATCAACCCTGCAATCATTTATCTTAATATTAAGTTTTTTAAACCTTCTTGATGCTTGTGAATAGCTGATAACTGCCAAATTTTTTCCTATTTGTTGCAGATATCCTTTTATAAACCCCACCGTTTGTCTTAACCCAATTCTAAAAAGATTGACAATTATATGCACCAAAATTACGACTTTATCACTGTAAATATAGTTGCCGCCCTGCATTTTTGGACTATTTTCATACCAATTTTCGATAGCTTCATCGATGTAACGAAAAATATTTCCCCTTTTTTCAAGGAATTTGTTATATTCGTTTTGGTTACTGACTTTCATTTTCTGTGGCATATTTTTTCTTCAACAGTTAAATGGTTATTTATAATGAATTTTGTCAGTAGCCACCAGATTTTTTCGGTTGCTATGCAACAAAGCCCACTGGGATCCAGGAAACTTTGATTGTAAACTAATTTGGTAAGCATAAAAGTAAAACACAACGTTCTTGATTATGTTAAATTAAAAACTAGATCCCAGTGTCTGGGCACTGGGATGACATCCTTTCTAGTGTAATTTATTCGGGAGATTTGCTAAGCGGTAAGATTTTTCCTGATACGCTGCAATCGTTAGAAGCTAACTCCACAAATTTGTCTGTTAGTTTATCAGGTGACACCAATTCAGATCCAGGAAATGCCTGCTCACTACCCACAGGTCCTTTCGTGTATACAGCATTTACACATAATTTTGTATGTTTTGTCTCAGATGCATATATCTGCACCATTATTTCTAGTGCAACTTTACTTGCAGCATACGGCATCCAATATGGATAAGAGGAAGGAGAAAGTGTCACCTCTGAGGTCATGAATATCACTCTTCCAGCATTAGACTTCTTTAGCATTGGATCTAAGTTTTTTAGTAAGTACCAATTGGCAGTAAAATTTGTATTCATTACGTTCTGTAGCTCTTCAATCTCACAGTCGTGAATAGGGTTCAATTTGCCTAAAATTCCAGTACATGCAACTAATATATCAAGTGCTCCAGATTCTGATAATTTCAGGCTTTCTATCATGTTTGTCAGTATCTTTACATTCTCAAAGTCTAAAAGATCAAGCTGAATTAGTTTCACAGAGCCTTCTTTAAATTCTTCAAGCTCTTCAATTTCATTATATAGTGGCTTGAGATTATCAAGAGATCTTGAAATCAGAATCACACATGCACCTTCTTTTACAAATCTTTTTGCAACAGCAGAGCCTATTTCACCTGAAGCTCCGGTGATTAAAGCTACTTTACCTTCTAACTTACTCATTTCTTTCTCCTTAGCGAGATTCATTGAAATATTTTAGCTGAAAATTAAATTTTGCTCCATATATAAAAATCAAACTTAGCATATAAAAAAATAGTAATGACACTACCATACCACCTAAACTTCCATATATCAAATTCAGTTGATCAAAGGAAGCTTTTAAGTATTGCTTGAAAGCTGAAGCAGAAATTGTCCAAAGAATAACAGCCACACAAGATCCAGGAAAGACGTCTGATAAATTTTGTTTTATGTTTGGCAACATAAAATATAGCCAAGAGACTACTGTGAAAAGTACAAATTCAATGAGGAGATATTTAGTATAACTAATTCCCTGATAGGAAAAATCAATTAGCATTGGCACTAATGTAGAGAACACTATAGTTAGAGTTATAATAAGCGTGATCACTAAAAATTGTAATATACTGAGTACCCTTCTCCATATATAAGGCGGCGAAACCGGAATTTTATAAGCTTTGTTCAATACTGTTCTTAGCCCTTCAATTGTTGACGAGGCGGTCCAAACAGCACCTACAATTGCCAAAGTTAGTAAGCTTTGTGGCGGGCCTGATATTATCTCTCTGATACGCGGCATCAAAGATGCCAAAATATCCTGTGGCATGTTATCAATGATAAATACCCAGCCAATGTTATACTGGTCTAAGAAATTTGCGAATGTTGACGCCACAGCCATTAAAACAATAAGAAAAGGGAATATCGATAACAGGATTAAAAATGATAGATACCCTGCATGCTCCACTCCATCATTATGAATTGTGTCAATCAAAGCACGATAAAGGCAATAAACGATGCTGTAAAATTTCTGTAGCACTGTAATATAAACGAACCAAGAAAAGTATTCTAAATGAAATAAAGGATACTTTTAAGCAAAAAAATCCTCACCATTTACTTAAACTTAATCAATGTGATAGATAATCAAATATGAAACAGAAATTATAGGAGGCATAATGAAAAATTTTCTTCTACTTGTAGCTTTAATTCTCTCCTTTGCGTTTGATGCAAATGCTACTACTTTTGTTGATAAAAATGATACAACATCATCAGTCCGGTGCTAGCATTTCCTTGAGGATCAAGATCTACCAATAAAGTGCTTTTTCCCACAGCAGCAAAGGCTGTCGATAAATTTATACTAGTTGTGGTTTTGCCAACTCCACCCTTTTGATTTACTATTGCAATAATCTTGCTCACGCCTTTTATCTTATGTATAAAATAATTCTATTGTATATATGCAAGAAACTTTTGCATTAGAAAATTTTTTTGTTGCTAATCACACTAAAATTAGACTGTCTTTTTTGCTTTGTGTAACACACTTTGAACCTTGTTTCCTAATTCATTCAGAGTGAATGGTTTTGGCAAAAAGTGAAAATCTTCTATATTGATGTCATCACTCTTTAAAAAAGCATCTTCTGCATACCCAGAAATAAAAATAACGTTAATATTTGGCCTATGGATCAATGCTTCTTTAACTATTTCTGGACCACTCACCTCTGGCATGATTACATCAGTGATTATTAGATCTATGTGTTGATTTTTTTTACTGATTATTTCTAGCGCCTCGCTGCCTATGCTCGCTTCTATTACATCAAATCCTTTTCTTTTGAGTGCTTTAGAGATGAATTCCCTTACTGAATTTTCATCTTCAATCAATAAAATTATACCATTACCTTTAATTTCACTTACTACCGGTCTTTCTATTTCTTCACTATCTTCCTCTATCAGATTTTCATCTGATATGTAAACCATGGGCAAAAATATGCTAAATTTAGTTCCATGATTTACTTTGCTAGCAACATAGATGTATCCTTCAGTTTGTTTAATAATGCCATATACAGTAGAGAGGCCAAGACCTGTACCAGAGGTAATATCTTTGGTAGAAAAAAATGGGTCAAATGCCTTTTCAATTGTATCACTTGTCATTCCACATCCAGTATCAATTACTTCAATCACAACATAATTTCCATGTTCGATCGTTTCCTTGTCTGGAGAAAACATGTCCTGAGATGTAGAATTTAATGAGTCAATCTTTTGATTAAAGGTTCGTATAGTTAATTCTCCGCCCTTTTCCATAGCAGCACTAGCATTGACTGCTAAGTTAAGTATAACTTGCTCTAATTGCCCTTGATCAGCCCTAACAGCACCCAAGTCTCTACCATAATAAATATTAAACTTTATATTTTCACCTATTAATCTTTTTATCATTTCATAAAGATTAGCTATAGTACTATTTACATCAATAATTTTTGGCTGCAAGGTCTGTCTTCTTGAAAAAGCAAGCAATTGTCTTACTAAATTTGATCCACGCTTTGCATTTTGCTGTATCTGTATTATATCTCCAAAAGATGGATCACCAGCTGAATGTTGGAGTAAAAGCAAATCGCAAAATCCTATTATCCCAGTCAATATATTGTTGAAATCATGCGCAATACCACCTGCTAACTGCCCTATAGCTTGCATCTTTTGATAATGCTCAAGCTTTATCTCTAGGTTTTTGTGTTCAGTATTGTCAATAAGATAACAAAGTATGAAGATCATTTTATTATGAAGAAACTTATTGAAATATATTTTTATGTTATTATCGCCGTTGAGCTGTACATCAAAGGACGCATTATTTATTCTATTACTCGAAAAATATTCACGTATTTTCACATGATAACTGTCTAATATCAATGTAAAGATTGAATTATTATCTGACCCTGCAAGCTTTATTAGTGCCGTATTTTTCTTTACAAAGTTGCCGTTTATGTCACATTGTGCAATAGCAATTGATGAATTTGCAAAACAAGGGTGTAATTGATAATCAACAATATTTGATTCGGTTGGTGTTATAAAGCCATATATATAGCTATGGTTGTATTTATCACAAAATATAGCAGTGCTCATATAAGCCTTGAATGGAATACCACTTATAGTAAAAAACAAAATTTCATTATCGGTTGTTGTATTGTTATATTTAGATTGAGATATAAAATCACTGATTGAGCTACCTTTTTCCAGTTTTTTCAGTTCAAATATATCTAAAAATCTTTTATTTACAGATAAAATCACCCCTTTGGCATTTGCAATGTAAGTTCCTATACTGTGTTTTTCTATTAACTCTTCATATATCTGCTCCTTGTTTATCTGTGTTGCTTTTAACACAAAATACCCATCTGGCCTTGCTATTGGCACTAATGATAAATTTAAAATCTTATTACTATTTATAGCAATTTGGGGATTATCTGGTATCGGCTCAAAGAGCAAAAGAAAGTTAGATACTCTATTCTTCTTGTTTAAGGAAATGCATACTTGTACAGAAGAGTTATTTTTTAGTGCATGATAGAGTACTTTTTTGTCTTCTTCTGAAACATCTCCTATTTCAAAAATCTTGCCTAACGTAATGTCATCATCTATATGATCTTTAAACCTTTCGTAGAACCTTGCATCAGCATAAATAATACCCTCATCTCTATGTAAAATAAGGCAAAATTCTGTATTATGATTTAGTGCATTTGCAAATATTGCATTTTGAAATTCTATAGTATTAAGTAGGTGTCTGTAGCGTTTTACATTATATATCATAAAGAGAGTTGTTAGAATGCTAACTAATAAATTAATCTCTATATTAATATGCTGACTATATATATCAAAAAAGTAGAGTATCGATATTGCTACTGGAGGTAAGAGCATAATAACTGCCATCACAACAATTGACATTCCATAATTTCTTAGTATGAAATCAACCCTGTTCTCTTTTTTGTTATCTATGTATCTTTTATTCATTATTGTTACTTGGCATCGTTGTACATACGAAAATGTTTTATTATATTGATTTAATTATTATAGATTTATTAACGTCTTTGATAGATAATTATCATCCAAATCTAATTAAGTTCCTTAAATATCAGATATAACAATGTTAATAAGCTAGCGAGAGGATATTATGGAAAAACAAAGAACACAAGCATTTAAGTGGTTCTGTGCACTAAGAGATAAGATCATAGAATCTTTCTTATTAATTGAAAAACAATCATCCGCAGAGCCAAAGATCGAAAAAAGAAAGTGGGATCGCCCAGGTGGTGGAGGTGGTGAATCTACAATTATTTTTGGCAATGTTTTTGAAAAAGTTGGAGTAAACGTTTCAAAAGTACACGGAAAATTTGCAGATTCAGCCATTAATGAAATTCCTGGTGCAAGTGAAAGTAACGGAGAGTTTTGGGCAAGCGGTATATCTTTAGTGTCTCATATGCAATCGCCCCTTATCCCTGCAGCACATATGAACACAAGGCTGATATATACTTCAAAACAATGGTTTGGTGGAGGGATGGATTTTACGCCAATATATAAAAATGAAGAAGATTGCAAGTATATTCATGAATCAATCAAAATGACATGTGATAGATTTGACACCGGATATTATCCAAAATTTAAAGAGCAATGTGACAACTATTTTTTCTTACCACATAGAAAAGAGCCGCGTGGCATTGGTGGTATTTTCTATGATAATCTGAGTTCTGGCAATTGGAGAAATGATTTTGAGTTCACAAAAGCAGTAGGTGAAGCCTTTTTGGAAATTTATTTGCACATCATACGTAAACATATACAAAAATCTTGGACAAAAGAACAACGAGAAAATCAATTAATAAAACGTGGCAGATATGTAGAATTCAATCTGTTATACGATCGTGGCACAAGGTTTGGTTTAATGACTGACGGCAATCCAGATGCAATTATGATGTCAATGCCACCACTTGTTAAGTGGTTATAGAGAGCTGCTATTAGCAGAAAATAAATCATCATAGTTTAAAGTTGTACCATGATAGTGAGCTTTTATATAGGGGGTATAATCATGGGTATAATAGATAATTTTTTAATTAAATCTGTCAAAAACAATGACATAAAAGGTGTTAAACTGACTCTAAGTCTCTACAATGCACTAAAAGGCTGGCTTTAGTGTAGAAGAAATAAAGCAGAAATATGAGCGTAGAGATTCTGGCTACGATTCTGGCTATGATTCCGATACAAAAGTTGAACAACAATTAGAATTAGGATCTAAAACTCCTAAATCTGAAATAAATTCAGTGAATATTAAATATGGAATAGAGAAAGACGTTTGCGCCATAAAATAATTGACTTTATGTGCATAATCAATATAACTTGAGTTAATTCGTATTGACTCTTTCGTCTAGTGGTTAGGACACCACCCTTTCACGGTGGTAACACGGGTTCAAATCCCGTAAGAGTCACTCAAGTAGAATATAATTAAAGTTTTGAATGGGAAAAATTAGGCTTTATTTTGAAGAAGCTTTATCACAAGGCGTGAGTTTAGCACTTAATCCACAACAAAGTCACTATATTTGCAATGTAATGCGGCTTAAGAAGTATGATAATCTCTCTCTTTTTAATGGAAAGGATGGAGAATGGTTAGGAGAAGTAGTTAATATATCGCGTAAATTAACAAAAGTTACACTCAAAGAATGCACTAAACAACAGCAATATGAGGAAAATTTATACTTATATTGTGCCATGGTAAAAAGTGGTGCTTTAGGCAACATAGTAAGACAGGCAACTGAAATGGGAGTAACCTGCATTCAATTTATTTCAACGGAACGTACAGTAGTAAAAAACATTAACCTAAGTAGAGCAAAATTACAGGCAATCGAAGCTGCGGAACAATCCGGTAGGATGAGTATACCAGAGATTTTGCCTCCTATTAACTTTTGTGAGTTACCTGATTCCCAGAGTAAAAATTTTGTTTTATGTGATGAAACAGGTAAAGCTGATAAAGTGCTGAAAGGTAAGAAAAATGTTGCTATTATTGTTGGCCCTGAAGGTGGTTTTTCATCTTATGAACTTGATCTTGCCGATAAGTTTTGTCAAAAATTGAGTCTAGGAAAAAGAATTTTAAGGGTCGATACTGCTGTGGTTGCTGCACTAACTTTCACCAATTGGTGTAGCTAGATTTTTAAATATGGCTAAGGTTTGGGCCATAGAGAAATCTGATTCAGTGTTGCACGCGCTAACTGTACAAACTCTATAGGCCGCCTGCGAAGCAGTTTGCTACTAAAGAGGAGCTAATAAAAAACATATTCTAAAATAATATTAAATCTTATATTATATTTTTTCTAAAATAAACAAATGAATCTTGCATTTTGCCTGAGTTATTGATACTCTGAGTAAAGAAGTCGGGGCGTAGCGCAGCCTGGTAGCGCATTTGGTTTGGGACCAAAGGGTCGGGAGTTCAAATCTCTCCGCCCCGATGCTAGCAGAAGTTTTAACGCTTTTAATAGTTAGAGCTTTTAAAGGCATTTCGTTCATATTGCAGTTTAACGCTCAAGTTTATAAAATAATTGACAATGTTAATTTTCTAATTTATAAATAAATTTTGAAATGATTACCGAAGGAGGTATAGAGTTTGATTGAAGTATCAGTCCATTATGGTGATGTAGGCAGAGCTCTTCCAGTATTGAAAAAAACAATTCAAAAGGAAGGAAGAGGGTTGAAAATGAAAAAACAATATCATGAAAAAAAATCAGAAAAAAGAGCTAAAAAGAAAGCTGAAGCGAGAAAAAAGAGGCACCAGCAAGAATGCAGAAGGCAGCGTTACGGTTGGTAATTTTTTAATAGTTTATCATTGGTTGTTTTATGAATATTCACGAATATCAAGCAAAAGAGATTTTGCATAAATTTAATGTCCCGGTGCCAAAAGGTTTTGTCACTATATCTGCAGAAGGAGTAAAGACTCAAGTAAGTCAATTAAAATCTGACGTGTTTGTGGTTAAAGCTCAAATTCATGCAGGTGGTAGGGGTAAAGCCGGTGGCGTAAAGCTAGCAAAGTCAGCTGAAGAAGCTCAACAGTTTGTAAAAGACATGATTGGTATGACTTTAGTTACTCATCAAACAGGGCCAAGCGGGCAGCAAGTAAGAAGAGTATATATTGAAGAAGGCTCAAGCATTAAGAAAGAGTATTACTTAAGCCTGGTAATTGACCCGAAGCTCAGTAGGCCAATATTCATATTTTCCTCAGAAGGTGGAATGGATATCGAAGAAGTGGCGAAAAATTCTCCCGCAAAAATTGTGAAATTTGATATTGATCTTGCTACAAGTTTTGATAGCAGCAAGTTAAGCAGCAGTTTTAATTTGAGTTCAGAACAAATAGAAAAAATAACAAATGTTGCAAAAAATATATATGATGCGTTTATTGCAACTGATGCGAGCCAAATTGAAATTAATCCACTGGTTGAAACAAGTTCTGGAGATTTTATTGCGCTCGATGCGAAAATTAATTTTGATGACAATGCTTTATATCGTCACCCAGAAATTATGGAACTTCGTGATTATGATGAAGAAGTGAAAGAAGAGATAGAGGCTTCAAAGTATGGGCTCAGTTACATCAAAATGGATGGCAGTATTGGTTGCATGGTAAATGGTGCAGGTCTTGCTATGGCAACAATGGATATAATAAAATACTACGGAGCAGAGCCTGCTAACTTTTTGGATGTTGGTGGTGGAGCGAGTAAAGAAACTGTAACTGAAGCATTTAAAATCATATTGTCTGATAGCAACGTAAGAGGAATTTTGGTTAACATATTTGGTGGTATAATGCGTTGCGATATTATCGCAAGTGGAATTGTTGCGGCTGTAAAAGAAATGAGCATTAAAGTTCCTCTAGTGGTTAGATTATCAGGCACTAATTTCGAAGAAGGAAAAAGAATTTTAGAAGAGTCAGGATTAAATATTATTGCTGCAGATGAACTGGGCGATGCTGCGCAGAAAATAGTACAAGAGGTGAAATAGAGTATGTCCGTTTTAGTAAACAAAGATACAAGGTTAATATGCCAGGGTTTTACTGGTGCGCAAGGTACATTTCATTCAGAGCAAGCAGTTAGCTACGGAACAAAAATGGTTGGTGGTGTAACTCCTGGCAAGGGTGGTAGCACTCACCTTAACTTACCAGTTTTTAATACTGTAGCAGAAGCCAAAGAAAAAACTGATGCGAATGCCACGGTAATATATGTACCTGCTAAGTTTGCAGCTAATGCAATACTTGAAGCAATAGATGCAGAGATAGAGCTAATAGTTTGCATTACAGAGGGCATTCCTATACTTGACATGGTAAAGGTGAAGCATGCTCTTGCTCGTTCAAAAAGTCGATTGATTGGTCCTAACTGCCCGGGAATTATTACGCCCGAAGAGTGCAAAATAGGGATTATGCCTGGCCATATCCATAAGCGTGGACATATAGGGATTATGTCTCGTTCTGGAACTTTAACTTACGAGGCAGTAGCACAAACAACCGCTGTTGGTCTTGGTCAATCCACGTGTATCGGAATTGGGGGGGATCCAGTTCATGGTATGACATTTGTCGACTGTATGGAGCTCTTTTTAAAAGATGACGATACTCATGGTATTGTAGTTATTGGTGAAATAGGTGGAAACGAAGAAGAAGATGTATCACATTTTGTGAAAACAGAAAAAACTAAAAAGCCAATCGTTGGTTTTGTAGCAGGTCAAACAGCACCTCCAGGAAGACGTATGGGACACGCTGGAGCAATCATCTCTTCCAGTGGTGGAAGTGCTGGTGCAAAACTAGAAGTTATGCGGAGCGCCGGGATTGCAATTGCTGAAACCCCTGCAGTGATTGGTAAGAAGGTATTGGAAGTAATGCATTAGTGCCTAATCTAAAACGCAGCTGTACGAACGTTGTGATATAAGGGACCAAGAATGATGTCATCCCAGTGCCCAGACACTGGGATCCAGAAGACTTAATTCTAACCAAGTGGCTGCATAATAAAGACTGGATGCCAGTGTCAAGCACTGGCATGACACCATTTGTTGTGTTTAACAAAGTTCGTACTTAGCTTCATGTTAGCTATAAACATTAAGAAATTTACCAAACGAAAAAAAAGGCAAAAGAAACCCTGGTCACTGTCTATTTTCAGTATTGGCGTTTTTTAAGTCTTAAACACTGCAATTTAGCTGCTTTTAAGTGCAACTAACCTTAGCTAAAATGTTTAAGAAATTTACTAAGCAGAAAAAAAGGCAAAAGAAACCCCGTGGTAATTAGTGTTCACTCCCTAATCCTGCAAATTGGCGTACTATACTGTCTTAAACGACTTATAAGCGCGTTTCAGCTTATATAGGTAAAAACCTAGAAATATTGTGAAGACATAAGGTGCACATAGTGCAAAAAATTAAAAATAAGACGCCAACTACGTTGTTTTCTTGCTGTTTAATCTGCACAGATGAAGATAACTGAATACCTTCAGTTTCATGATAAGGGGGCTGGCGGAGTTTGTAAAGTAATTTTTTGTAGCTCTCATGGTTTTTGGATTCTAACTAACGTCACGCGCTGGGATAACACCCTTGGTGGTAACAACTAAAGAAAAATATCAACTAGGTTTATAATCTATTACTACTGTTTTTGCAATTTTATCATAAAAAGTCTGCTTGCGCCGGTCGAATATCGCAAATATTAAAACTAAAATTGGTAAAATTATAAACCACTGAGAAACATAGTGAGTCAGCAAAAAAGAAATAATCAAGAAAACTGTCTCAGAAATACACCTTATTGCTGCTTGCATAAGAGTAGTATTTTTAAATGTGTCTGCATCTTTGATATACATACCACACAACAGTTGTCCTGGCGTACCTCCCAGTCTTGTTATCATTAATATTTCTAATACTGTACACAGCACTGATGTAAAGATTGTATAAGGAGATGTTAACTGTTCAATTTCGTCAAGAAAATTATTAACCTCATTATTGCCCAACAATGCAATGTATAGGATGAATGAAGGAAAGAAAAATATTATTTGGTCAAGTATTGCTGTTACAGTACGCCTTGTAAATCCTACATAATTTACTTTAACATTTGCTTCAGTATCCATAACCCTACCTATATTTCATAATGTCATTATATACTATAAAAGCACGTTATTAAATAATCGTAAATATACTAATTTGTGCAATACTAGCTACTTGTGCCACTCTATTATTTGAATTAACATTAAATCATTTACAGTTAGGGAAGTTATGTCAACACCAATCACAGTTGCATATGGTGATGGTATCGGACCAGAAATTATGGAAGCGGTGCTGTCGATATTGCGCGAAGCGGAAGCGAAGATCTCAATGGATATTATTGAAATAGGTGAGCGTGTTTATAGTAAGGAATGGTCTCACGGAATTTCTCCAAGTGGTTGGGAATCTATCGAAAGGACAAAAATATTATTAAAATCTCCAACAACCACTCCTCAAGGTAAAGGCCACAAAAGCTTAAATGTAGCGCTCAGAAAGAACCTAGGGTTATATGCAAATATCAGACCGTGTATTTCATATCATCCTGTTATAGAAAATAAATTCGATAAGTTTGATATCGTAGTGATACGCGAAAATGAAGAGGACGTTTACACCGGAATAGAGCATAGGCTCACTGGTGACTCTTACCAATGCACTAAAATTATTACTAGATCTGGCTCAGAGAAGATATGCAGGTATGCTTTTGAATACGCGAAAAAACACAACAGAAAAAAAGTAACTTGCCTGACTAAAGACAACATAATGAAAATGACTGACGGAACTTTCCATGCAGCGTTTGATCGCATTGCAAAGGAATACCAGGACATAAAGGCAGAACATTATATAGTTGATATTGGAATGGCACGTGTTGCCACAGAACCGGAGAATTTCGATGTTATAGTAACTGAAAATCTATATGGCGACATATTATCAGACATAGTGGCACAAACCTCTGGATCTGTGGGACTCGCTGGAAGTAGCAATATAGGTAATGAATATGCGATGTTTGAAGCGGTTCATGGTTCTGCTCCTGATATTGCAGGAAAAAACATAGCTAATCCTTCTGGTCTTTTAAATGCTGCAGTGCATATGCTAATTTACATAGGTCAAGTGGGTACTGCAAAACTAATCTACGATGCATGGCTGAAGACTTTAGAGGATGGAATACACACTGCCGATTTGTATAAGGAGAAAAGAAGTAAACAGAAAGTTGGTACAAAAGAATTTGCAGAAGCTGTTATAGATAATCTAGGGAAAAAACCTACAATATTATCTGAGCTTATAATTGGCAGTGATTTGGATAGTAAAATAAATAAAGTACAAGACAATTACGAACAAGATTACAAAGTTAAAAAGCTAGTGGGTAGTGATATAACGCTTGCTTGGGACAAATCCAGCAATTTTGATCAAATAGTAGGATTAAATAATCTGCAAATGATAGCAATATACTCAAAAGGACTGGCAATTTGGCCAAGAAGCTCAAAATCTTTAAGTGACCAAATAACCTGTAGGTTTATCGCAAATAATGAAAAGCAAGCTATTACAAATAGTGATGTAAATAACTTGCTAATCAAACTCGAAGAAAATAGCTTTGACGTGGTGAGAATGGATAAGTTGTATTTATATGATGGGAAAGAGGGGTTCTTTTCTTAATTCTTTAAAAGAGGTGTGATAAATGAAATGGATTCAAAAAAAATAGAACTAATATTTAAAAAGTTTCAACAATCAAATCCTGCGCCAAAAATAGAGCTAAATTATACCAATCATTTTACACTACTAGTTGCGATAGTTTTATCAGCACGGACAACCGATGTAAGCGTTAATAAAATTACAAGAGAACTATTTAATATCGCTGATACGCCAGAAAAGATGCTGAGTTTT
This sequence comes from Wolbachia endosymbiont (group A) of Rhinocyllus conicus, assembly GCF_947250775.1. NCBI lineage: Bacteria > Pseudomonadati > Pseudomonadota > Alphaproteobacteria > Rickettsiales > Anaplasmataceae > Wolbachia > Wolbachia endosymbiont (group A) of Rhinocyllus conicus. The sequence goes on from NZ_OX366349.1 coordinate 1,646,964, forward strand.
GGGCAAAATGAGCTGAGAAAATGCATAAGCAGTATTGGTTTATATAATTCCAAAGCAAAAAACATAATCGGGCTCAGCAAAATATTGATTGAGCGGTACAATAGCGAAGTGCCTACTGATTTCGATGATTTGGTATCTTTACCAGGGGTTGGGAGAAAGAGCGCTAATGTGTTCTTAAATTCAGGACTTGGTATTCCAACATTGGCAGTTGATACTCATGTTTTTAGAGTGAGCAATAGACTTGGACTTGTGAGAGAAAAAGATGTGTTTAAAACAGAGCAATCTCTTTTAAATGTAGTTCCAAAAGAATACCTGCTTTATGCTCATCACTGGCTAGTTTTGCATGGTAGATATGTTTGCAAAGCGCAAAAGCCTTCGTGTGAAACGTGTATAATTCATGATTTGTGTGAGTTTGAATGCAAAAGGTATAAAGTCTAGCACACTATGACCCCTTTCTTGTCACTCCGATATTCCTTCCTTTTATCATCCGAGTAGCTGACGCTGGGATGGCTTTGTTGCATCGCTCAAGTGAAGAGAACTGGCAGTTACTGACAAAATTCATTATAAATAGCCATTTAACCGTTGAAGAAAAAATATGCCACAAAAAATGAGAGTCAGTAACTGCCATGAATATAACAAATTTCTCCAAGAAAGAGGAAGCATTTTTTGTTATATCAATGACGCCATAGAAAATTGGTACGAGAATTGTCCAAAAATGCAGGGCGGCAACTATATTTATAGTGATAAAGTTGTGATTTTGGTGCATATAATCGTCAGTTTCTTTAGAATTGGTTTAAGACAAACAGTCGGGTTTATAAAAGGGTATTTGCAACAAATAGGAAGAGATTTGGCAGTTATCAGCTATTCACAAGCATCAAGAAGGTTTAAGAAACTTAATATTAAGATAAATGATTGCAGAATTGATAAAAATAATATGGAAGATATCGAAATTGCTATGGACAGTACAGGAATTAGTATATACAACAACACTCCTGGTCACAGCAAGGAAAATAGCACTGACAGAAAATATCGTGGCTATGAGCAAACGAGAAAATTGCACGTAATGTTGAATATAAACAACAAAAAAGCCATAGCTGTAAAATACAGTAACGGTGTCTACTCTGATCACTATGGAGCTTGTGATTTGCTAAAAGAAGTTGATTTTCAGCATGCCATAAAAGCACTATATGCAGATAGAGCATGTGATAGGCACAAGTTTTATAAGTTGTGTAACGAATATGATATAAAGACAAAAATTCCACCAATAAACAATGCGGCAGAACATCCAGAAATAGATTATATGTCTGACAGGAATGCTGCTATTAGGTTAATAAAATTATACGGTGAAGATGGCATGAAAGAATGGAAAAAAGAAGTAAATTATGGGAAAAGATCTTATATTGAAGGGTTTTTCTCAAGATTAAAGCAAATATTCGGATTTAGTTTTAGGAATAAATCTGAGATAAATCGAGAAAAAGAACTGCTAATCAAATGCTATTTGCTTAATAAATTCACTGATATTGGTATGGCTAAATTTGAGATAGTTACATGAATTTACCATAAATCACCATCTCATAAAGTGTGATGCAACAAAGCCCGCTGGGATCCAGGTTGCTCATAAGCAAACTATAGTATTTTCAAAAGCGAATGATAAAGGTATAATATGTTTTTTTAAAGTAGGGAAAGCGATGGTATATAGTGTAGATTTAAGGGAAAAAGCAGTGTCTTTGGTAGAAAAAGGAAAGTCAAAGGTTGAAGTTGCAGAGGTTTTTGAGATAGACACTATATAGATGGCTAAAAAAGAAAGCTACTGGCCAAGGTCTCAAAGCGGTAAAAAGTACTGGTTTTATTCGGAAAATAGACCCAAAAATACTTGTAGACTATGTTAAAAAACACCCAGATCACACACTAGCAGAAATGAAACAAAACCTTGGCTTTGGAATAAGTGCAATTTGGTATAGGTTAAAACAGCTAAAAATAACCTTAAAAAAAGTCACATTCTATCAAGAGCGCAATCAAGAAGATAGGCAGCAATTTATCGATAAAGTCTCAAAAATAGACCACTGTAGCATTTTATATATAGATGAAGCAGGAGTTGATAATAGACTATACCGAGAATATGCATGAGCTCCAAGAGGAGAAAAAATATATGCTGATGTTCCAGGAAAAAAGTGGGAAAGAGTGAGTATAATAGGTGGATGGATTAAAAAGAAGTTTATTGCACCAATGACCTTCACAGGAGGGTGTAATAAAGATGTATTTAATGTATGGTTAGAGCGAACCACAATTGCAGCGTAATACAACCATAGTTATGGATAATGCTACATTCCATAAAACTCCCAAAACAAAGTCATTAATAGAGTCTTTTGGCTGTCATTTGCTTTATCTTCCAACATATTCACCTGATCTAAATCCGATAGAGCATTGTTGGCACACCATCAAAAGTCACCTCAGACCTCTAATGCATCAATGTACAGACTTACACCTTTTAGTTGGTAATACCATTTTAGACGTTTATCATTCGTTTTAGAAAATACTATAGTTTCATTAAGATTTTTTTTTAAACTCCTCTTGTTTACTTTTATCTTGTCCGTTATGCACTGGTCTTGGTGTGATATATGAGAATTTCATTCTTTGCATATTACGGTGTACTGTAGACTTGCTAAACCAAACTTTTCCTGAATTCTTATTCTCGTTTCTTTAATGGTAATGTTGGGATTTTCTTGTATCCATGCTTCAACTTGTTCAAGTTGGCTTTGGTTCAATATAGTTTTTCTACGGCGTTGAGGTGGAGCAAATAATTTTTCTTCTCTGCCAAATTTTAGGTCATGCAGTAAGTGCCTTTCTTGAAATGCAACATATTTTTGCTACGGCTGTTATACTATGCTTTTTTGCTGCAATTACAGCATTTAGTTTTTTTGCAACATATGCATTATTTCTTACTTTCTTCAGCATTTCTTTTGCTCACTTTTTCATCCAATAATTTTGATCTTAATGCCATTTAAACCTCGCTATTTTACTTACTCCAGTATGGCTTTTTTTCCATTATTGTCTATCCGTTACTTGTATAGAGGGAATTGGTATTAGGAGATTTATTTGACTTTCTTTTTGGTAGTTCTAAAGCTAATCGCCAATTTGAAAATAATATCGGAGTACAAAAAGAATTGTATGGTCGGTACAATAAATTCATGGATAGTCTTGGGGGCTTAGGAAAAGATGGTCCAGGAGGATTTATTAATCAAATAGCATCGCAATATCAAGGCAATCCTTACCAGCAGTTTATTAGCAATCAAATGATTGGCAACCAATTAAGAGCAAGTGGGCTTGATCAATCAAGCTATGGTCTATCTAAAGTTGCAAGTTTAAACTCTGAACTTGCGTCGCGTGGCTTGAATGACTTTATCGGTTCATCTTTAGGAGGGCTGCAAAGTCTTATCGGAGCACATGGTCTTGGTGCACAAATTGGTCAAAATCTAGGTGGTGGTTACACTTCTTACGGCAGAGCAATAAATGATCGCTGGCTAGCTATAAATCAAATGTTGGGTGAGTTTGGTAAAACTGCAGGAAAGTTTGCAATAGCGTCAGCATAGTTACTTATCTTTTGTAAATGTTATCTCTATGTCCTATCTCTGTGATAACCACTGTACGTTCTGGTTGATTTACCCTATAAACCACACGATAGTCACCTACTCTTAACCTTCTGCGCCCTTTTAAGCTATGATGTAGTGGTTCACCAAGATTTATTGGATCGACTGTAAGTCGTTCTTTTATAGCCTTTTGAACTCTTAGCCTTATTGTCTTTGGAAGATTTGGTAAATCCCTTTCAGTAACGCTCTTTAGAGACTTAATTTTATAACGTTCTAGTCCCACTTAATATCTTCAAAATCAACTGTTTCTGCGCCTTCAACATCACGCTCATCAGAAATTTTAGACACTAAAAAATCCTCGATTTCAAGCTCAATTGCTTCTTTGAGTAGTTTCTCTGCTAATTCTTGAGCAGGCTGCTTAGTGAGCTCAGCTAGCTCGGCAAGGTGCAGTAAAGTTTCTTTACTGAGAACTATATTAGCGTTTAAGTCTGCCATAAGTTTTACCAAAATCTACTACTGTAACAATTTTACAACATTTTTTTTAATTTTTCAATAAATTAGTGTATGCTGGAATTAGTTTAAAGGATGAAAAATGCTATCTCAGGAGGATATTATTTTATGCCGCAAAGATTTTGGTTTCTTTGCGTTTCAAGGCATGCTGCGAGTGTTTAATATCAGATTAAATTTAAAAAGAAAAGATGGCAGCAAAAACTATTTGTGGGTGCTGTTCAGCAGCATTAATCGCTTGGTGTTTGAAAAAGCACACAGTCAATGGTGGAACATACCACCACGCTGTGCTAAGACAACACTGGGTTTTATATTTCATGTGGCGTTTGCCCTCGGTAATAATCCAAGGGCAAAGTTTATGTATATTACGCACCAAAGAGATTTGATGCGTGAAAAAATCAATGAACTGCACATTGTCCTTGAGTCTCCATTTTACCGTCAAGTCTTTCCAAACGTAAAAGTAGTTGGTCGCAAAAGTACGCGAGTAATTAGAACTAAAGAAGGAGGTTTTGTTAATGGCTTTTCAATATCAGGGCATGTAACAGGTACAGGAGCTGGGGATAGTTCTCTTGATTTTGATGAAGGTCGAAAGTACGGTGGTTGCATTATCCTTGATGATTTACATGATGCAAGCTGCGCTTATAGTCGGGTATCGCTGATCAGTGCCTGTCAAAAGTTTGAACAATGCATAACTTCAAGGCGTAATACTGCTGATACGCCATTTTTAGTGATTGGTCAAAGGATCAGTGTTTACGACATATTTGGTTATTTAGAGAAAAAATCAGAGCGACAGTTTGAGAAGATCATAATACCTGCAGTACTTGAAGATGGCACGAGTATTGATGAGAATAGATTGCCAATGCAGGAACTTAGGATCAAGGAAAAAGCAGATACCGTCACGGAATAATTAACCGTCATACCGCGATTCATTCGCGGTATCTCTTAGCATAGATCCCGCTAACACGTAGCGGGATGACGATTGTCGATGAACCTAAGTTACTTTAGCTATAAACATTAAGAAATTTACTAAACGAAGAAAAAAGGCAAAAGAAGCCCCATGGTTGGCTAATTACTTACATTATACTTTCAAGTATGGCGTTTTTTTATTCTAAACGTTTAATAACCACGATTCAGTTGCTTTTAAGCCGCAACTAATCTAAATTACAAACGTTAAGAAATTTACTAAACAGAAAAAAAGGCAAAAGAAACCCTAGGGTAGCTAGTTATTCACTATCCATTTTTTAAGTTGGCGTTTTTTTATGTTTTAAACGCTTTATAAGCGCGTTTCAGCTTATGTGGGTAAAAAACCAGAAATTTTATAAAGACATAGAGTGCACATAGTGCGAAAAATTAAACATGAGACGCCAAATACCCTAAGTTTTTTGTCATTAACCTGCACAGATTGCGAAGATAAATAAATAGCTTCAGTTTCATGATAAGGGGGCTGGCGGAGTTTGTAAAGTAATTTTTCGTAGCTCTCATGACTTAAAAAGCTGGATTCCAGCTTCACGCGCTGAAATGACAGATTACTGTTACCTTATCTAGATACAGAAAAAAAATCTTAATACTTAACACATTTTTCATAGTACACACCGTATGATTGATAAATAAAATAATGAATAGATTTACATAATGTTTGGAGGCTACCAATGGTCAACGACAAGATTACTTTGAACTTTGAGATAGAAAAAGGCGAACCTATAGATCGATACTACTTTTCTGCACGTATGAGACTTACAGATGAAAGCAAAAATCTTTTGCGTGAGAAGCTTGGCAGTACAATTCAATTCGATAACCTAGATGATCACTTCAATCTTAACCATGAGAATTTTTATATCTACTACAATAAATATAGTGAGCACAATGGTAGAAGTGAGCTATACGTTAGGGATGATAACGGTAGATATTTAACTTCCAATCTTCCACTTAATCACTATGGATTCTCAATGGAACTATCATCTGATGGGGCGTCAATAGCAGATTATGGCTTTTATCCTCTTTATGCAATCTATAACCCAAATCACTATGATAAGGCAAAGGAAAAAGTATTTGATGATCACGGTGAATTGTCACCAATTGCATCAAATATGTTAGATAATTTTTTAAGCAACACAAATAGCTTAACCACACAAGAGATGTTTTTACAGTTGCAAAATGGAGCTACTGAAAAAGAGGAGAAATTGATAAGAGAGAAAAGACAAGCAGAAGAAGAATTAGATCAAAAGAATGAGAAATTAAAGGAGTTCATAGAAAAAGGTGAAATTACCTTGTTTAAAGTGGTAAAAGGTAATGACGTAGGTAACGGGCGTTCAGAAGTAGTTTTACAGTTTACTGCAGAAGGTAAGGGGACAAATGAAATTACCCTTGATTCCGAAAAATTCTATATAGCAGATTATGAAGATAGTGAATTCTTGCATTGTGTTAGCTCTGATTATGACATGCTACTTGATTATGAAAATTTATTTTTCGCGCTCAATCAAAGCTTCTACTCAGACTTTGAAAGTGGGTTTTATTCAGCAGACAGCACTGATCCCTATAATTACGCTAAATATTCAAAGGAACCATATTTGAGTGGTGATCAGCTATCTGAAAAATTATCTCATGAGTTGGAGAAAGATAGTAACCAGATAGATGCAGAAGTTATGTTTAGTGATCAACCTATGAACGAAGAAGTTACAGTGAAAAGTGAAGTCAAATCTAGAAAGAAAAGGGCAGTTGAAGAAGATAATGCAGAAGATACTGTAGGAAACATAAATGAAACAAATGAGGTAACCGGTGCGACGCGTTTGCACTCCGCTTCTTTATCAGGGAATTTGAATGAAGTTATCGAACTTGTAGAACATAGCGCAAATATTGACGCGAAAGATAAAGCCGGACAAACACCGCTACATCATGCTATTAAATCAGGAAATACAGAAATAGCAAAATATCTTATCGATCAAGGTGCAAATCTCAATTCTCAAGATATTTATTACGAAGGAACTGATTACTCTTGTTTTAAGACACCTTTGCACTATGCCATAAAATCGGGAAACATGGAAATAGTTGAATACTTAGTGGAACATGGTGCAAATCCTAATATTCCAGATGCTCACAATCTCAGGCCGCTCGACTATGCTATAAAGAACACAGCTTTAGTAAAATATCTTGTGGACAATGGTGCAGATATTAATATACGTAATCCGATATTCCATTTTGTTAAGCTAGGTGACCTGGATATGGTAGAATATTTAGCTCAACATGGTGCAGATCTTAATGTCAAAAACACCTCTGCTCAAACACTACTACATTATGCTATTGAACTCAAACATACAGAGATAGCTAAATACTTAATAGATCACAATGTAGATATTAATACTCGAGATATTAGTTCTGGTAAATCTCCATTACATTTTGCCATGAGCATGAAAAATATAGAGGTAGCAAATTACCTAATAGAGCATGGTGCAGATGTTAATGTTAAAGATAGTTACGGTTTAGCACCTTTACACTTTGCTGTTAATTTAGGAAACCAAGAGATATTAGAATATTGTAAGTTGAAAATGTGATATAAAAGAGGATAAGAGGGAAAGATAGCCCTACTCACTATAGGAATAGGACTATCATGGGCGTGTGCGACCGGAAGAATATTGGTACTACAACCGTTTAAATCAAGGTACACTAGCCCATCTCTCGATACGTTTGAATAGTTGCTTGGGACATATATATGCACCCGTTTACAATCTTAAATTAACTAAAACTATCGAGGTTTATTATGGTTACATCTTATCAAAATTTTATTGGCATTGACATCGGAAAATTTAAAAATGTCGTTGCAATTCACAAACAGAAGAACGCTGTCAAATTTGACAATGATTCTGATGGTTGGCAACAATTATTTCAAAAGTTTTCAGATATTCTACCTAATTCTTTAGTAACTTTGGAAAACACAGGAAAATATGAGCTTGGTTTGTCACATTTTCTTATTGACAAGAATATTGCAGTACATCGAGCTAATACTCGTAAAGTAAAAAGCTTTATCTTGTCTCACGGAACTGTAGCAAAGTCTGATAAATCAGATGCGAGGGCTCTTGCTCAATATGGATTTGAACGCCATAGAACTCTCTCTCTATTTGTACCTACATCAAAAGAACAATCAACCCTGGTTGCACTTTGTCAACGTCGTGATGACATTACGCAAATGAGAGCTCAGGAAAAGTGTAGACTGGAAGCTCCTGAAAATGATCATATAAAGAAAAGTTGTCAGAAGACCATTGAATTTTTCGATAGTCAAATAAACGAACTCAATGATACTATACAAAAAATTATTGATGGAAGCCATGAACTACAACAACGTCAAAAAATCCTTAAAACAGTTTCTGGAATAGGTAAAAAGTTATCACAAGATTTTCTGTGTTTAATGCCAGAGCTTGGTTACTTAAGTAGAAAAGAAGTAGCAAGTCTTGCCGGAGTTGCACCTCATCCTAGGGAAAGTGGTAAAACTGTTGGTTACCGAAGGATTATAGGAGGTAGAAGTAATGTTCGTTCAAAGCTCTTTACATCTGCCATGTCTGCTGCAAGGTCCAAATCTGCACTTGGCACCTTTTATTCCAAGCTTGTTGAAAGTGGTAAGAAGAAGATGGTAGCTATAACAGCTCTAATGCGTAAAATTATAGTAATTGCTAATGCAAGGCTTAAAGAGGCAATTAATTTGAATGTTTAAAAATTTACATAGCAGTAATTGAAATGAATATTGTGCGTCCACACAAACTTAAAGTGCTTGTTCACATAGCTTAAACGGAAATTGTTGCAGTAGCTGTTTGATATAGAATTCTGTTCCTATGACAAACGGGTTTTTATTATCTATATGGTTGGGTAAAGTTGCAAAATTATACAAATGAAAAATTAAAAAAAAACATAGTTGATTCAAAGGACAGCGAAGCAAATAGCCTGGTTTATAAAACAGGTCATGCGTTGATAATGTACTTACAGGAAAAAGATCCTAGTTTATTAAGAGACTACCTAGATGCTTTACGTCAAGGTAACTCAGATGAGTCAAAAAGTTTCTTGAAAGACATAAAAGGACATGATGCTGACTTCAAAAGTTGGCTTGCTGAGAATGATACAGAAACTGCTATGGAAGAAATTAATGCCCTACAAGTTACAAAAGGAGATTTTATAGCAACTGGTCAAGAAATAGTGGGTGGAGAAATTAAAAACATATCCTACTATAAAGCAAATATAGAAAAAATAGATGGAGAAAACGTTGGAAGTTTTTCTCCTGTAGAACATGTTGCATTTCATGATGTTGCTCGCGCTGTTAATAGGGCAACAAATGATAACCTCGATATATCAAAGGAATATCATTTCTTAAAGGCAGTAAAAACTGCTGATGGGCAGGTTAAGCTGACTTACTCTGACCAACAAGGTAATGAATACCAAAACAGTTTAGAGTATAAAAATCAGGCTTTAAGGACATTGTCAAATTATGATGAGAATTTAAAAAAGACTTATGATGAGAGATTAGAAAATATGGATGAGCAGATTCGTAAGGAATCCGCTGAAGTAGGTGAAAAATACCATAAGCAAGAGATTTCTTATGAAAAACTTTTGGAACAATATAATTTCATTAATTCTTCCTCTCGATATGAAGAATTGAAAAGTTCCTTGCTCGATGAGATGATAAGCACTGGTTCAAAACAGTTAAAGTCAACTCAGAACATCGACGTAGAAAAGATGTTAGAAGAGATGATCAATATCGATTCAAACTTAATCAGAGGTACTCACATTAATCTACAAGAAGGTAAGATTTTTTCTATGCAAGCTCATGGTCAAGGAGATATGGGTGCACTGTCTATATATGACGGAAATACAAAGCTTGGAGAATTATTGAGCGAATCAGGATTTTTTAAGCAAGTTGAAGGCCAAACTAAAGAAACTTTTGTTTTTGAGGACATATTGCACAACTTAAATGTTCAATATGATGGTGGTGCTTATATGGCGGTTACAAAAGAAAATGGTCATTATAAAGCTTCTCTGATAGATGGCAGAACAGTTGAACGCGATGAATACTTTGATGAAGCACATTTACATGAAAATGAATTGTTGCATCCTAGCACTGGACACATCCAAAAAGATTTAGATTCTCTGCTCCTTAGAGGTACCAAAATTTTGAATCATCAGGATTCAAAGCATGCACAATATTCTGATGAGCAAAAGGCAAATGGAGTAATCGTGGAAAAAGGAAAACTACTGGATAATAAGGGAACCGACAGGACAGACGACGATGTATACGAAGCGGTTGTAAAGCAAGGAGACGAGCGCTTACATGAATTCAAAAATATGGGCTTTTATATTACCGAAGAGGTGAAAAATGAAAGAGGTGAAATTACAAATGGAAGTAACTTGTTCATTCATGATCACGGAAAAAATGTGCGCTATGAGTTACCTGAAAAAGTTACTCATCTAAAGTTAGTGCAAAAGGATGGACAATATAAGTTAGCACCATCTGATTCTGAAGGGAGAGAGTATAATGGCATACCAGATGAATATAGATATATAGATCCAATATTTGCACATGAATATGAGAAGAGAGATTATTCCCATAAACATGTAAATGTGGGCCTTATAAACTTAGAGAAATATGGCTCTGGCAAACTTTTTGCTATAAAGTACGATCCAAATGATTACCAAATACAAAGAAACTCTAGCGGTGAAATAGTTAGAATAAAAGATCAAGCATATTTCACTAAAGTAAAACTATTTGATGGTGATACTGATGAAGAAATTGGAATGTTATCTAATAATTTCCATAACTTCAAAGGGAAAATATTCTTTTCTGCTGACTACAACTACAGTTATAACGATTTCCTCGCATCTGTTTCTCCTCAAGTTGAAATTGAGGACATGGGGAATGGAAGTAAAAAAATAACTTTCGATCAAGGTGATGGCGATATCGGTGATACTAATAGAGGCTACACGGACTATCAGAGAATATTCACACAAGAGAAGCAAACCGAAAGTCCAGCACAACAAACAAGTGTAGGTAAAGTTGATGCAGAAGTTGATACTTCACATAGAACTACTAATGTTATTGCACAAGCCTCTGAAGAACAAGCTGTTATCAGAGAAGATGAAATGCAGTCTGATCAGTCAATTTCATCACAAAGTTTAACAAGAACGAAAAGAGCATCTTTAGTGGAGGAGAAAGAGCAGGTAGTGTTGAAAGACACAATCTTGAAAATAGAAAAGAGCTATGATCGAGATGTAGAAGGAAAGCACAAGGCAAATGTAATCATAGATTATAATGATGTGAAAGCCTTGTATAATAGAGCAGAAGGAGCGGAAAAGCAATCTGTGTTAAAGTTTTGGCACAAATTGGCTGAATCAGGATATAGGGTTGGTGCTTTGCCAGAAGACAAATACTATTTTGAAAAAGGCAAATTCGTAATCCACGATAGTGGCGCAAAGAAACTTATAGTGTTACCTGAGGATAAGGTATCCATCAAAATAATGAAGGATGGCAATCATTATGATCTAGCTATATCTAATAATGATAATGGTAAAGTGATAAGTAGCATTACCAAAATAGACAACTTAAACTATGAGTTGCTGTCAGATTCAAGTTATTTCAACTTAGAAACGCAAGATAGCACTATATTTTCAGGTCAACATAACGAATATAATCTTTATCTAGAGAATGGCTTTGCGAAAATGTTCGATTGCGCAAGCGATCATGTTTATCACGATCATAACTCAGCCTACATCTAATACATACAGGGAGGGCACTGCCCTCTTCTTGTCATCCCAGTCTGGGATGGCTTTGTTGCATCGCTAGCTATAATGGATTAAAGATAAAAAAGATGGAGAATATCAGTAGCTTATTATTCTGGTATTTATAACAAGAACGGTCAGTGAATACCTAAATTTGAGTAAAAGAAATTTCACTACCACTCACTAATCCGGCTAAAATTCAAGAATTTCAATGCTTTAGCTATTTTCAATAGAATTAAGTTTATTAATATAAATAATAAATTACTATTCTTAAATTTGATCAGATTGATTGCAAAAAAACAAGATTTTCAATAGGTTGCTTATAATCCTAGCTATAGTTAGCCTTTCATAAGTAGCGATGCAACAAAGCCCACTGGGATCTAGCCTTTATTATTTGGTTGAAATTAAGTCTTCTGGATCCCAGTGGGCTTTGTTGCATCGCTAGCTATGATGGATTAAAGATAAAAAAGATGGAGAATATCAGTAGCTTATTATTCTGGTATTTATAACAAGAACGGTCAGTGAATACCTAAATTTGAGTAAAAGAAATTTCACTACCACTCACTAATCCGGCTAAAATTCAAGAATTTCAATGCTTTAGCTATTTTCAATAGAATTAAGTTTATTAATATAAATAATAAATTACTATTCTTAAATTTGATCAGGTTGATTGCAAAAAAACAAGATTTTCAATAGGTTGCTTATAATCCTAGCTATAGTTAGCCTTTCATAAGTAGCGATGCAACAAAGCCATCCCAGTGTCACGCACTGGGATGACAAAAAAAGGAGCACTGGTTCACCTTATGACGGTGTCATCCTAATACCTTCCCCTGTCATCCAAGTAGCTAACACTGGGATCTCATTTTACTTTATGATGATGTCATGAAAGTAGCCTTCTTCTTGTATCTTGTCAGATGTTTTTCTCTCATTTATAAGCAAAAAAGGAAAGCGTGAAACTAGAAAAAGAAGCTTTAAGAACGATGGTTTCAAAGTCTACTGAATTTTCTACACAAACATAATGTAGAAAAAGTAAAAACCTGCATGGAATCTACTGGTTGTTATAGCGAAGCACTGGCTGAATTTCTACACAATGCTGGACATTTTGTAAGTGTTGTAAATCCTTATTGCATAAAATCTTATGCAAGGAGTAAGCTGATACGACAAAAGAATGATCAGACCGATGCAGAAGTTATTGCTGATTATTGCCAAAGACAGGAACCTTCTAGTTGGACACCACCTTCTCCTGAAATGAAAAAATTAAAACATCTTTATCGTTGCTCAGTTGCGTTAAAAGATGAGTTAACATTAGTAAATAACCACTTAGAAAAAAAAGAGAGACTGCCTAAAGAAGTTGCAAATGCTTGGGAAGACCTTGCAATGAATATAGCTCAAAAAATAGAAACAATAAAAAACTCCGTACGTGAACTATTAAATCAACACAAAGAATTGTTGGAAAATTTTCAACTTCTATTGACTATTCCAGGCATAGGAGAAGAATCAGCAATAGCTATTTTAGCTGAAGTTTCTGATATAGAGGTTTTTAGAGATGCCAGGCAATTGGCAGCATATACAGGAGTTATACCACGAAATATGACGTCAGGTTCCTCTGTATATGCCAAACCCAGATTAAGTAAATCCGGTTCACAAACATTACGTAAGGCACTTTTCTTTCCTGCCATAGTAGCTAAGAATCACAATCCTATCATTATGAGCTTTTGCCAAAGATTAAAGGAAAAGGGTAAGCATAATATGGCCATCGTTGGTGCTGCAATGCGTAAGCTACTCCATATCATTTTCGGTATTCTGACATCCAAAAGTGCTTTTGATCCTAACCATATCAAAAACTACAGGGCTAGGAGGTTGACTGAAGGTTTAGTACTTTAAAATCAAAAATGCTTCCTATCTATCTTATGTAAAGTGGTATCTTACACAAATTTATTGAATGTTGTTGGTTAGTGGATATGTTGATAAGTAAACTTCATCTGTTTTGTGCGTATAAAACTAATTTACTTATCAACATATCCACTAACTATAATCTGTGTACTGTTACACAATTGGAAGTATTTTTTGATTTTATGATGCAACTTGGGAAATTTTTATAATTTTTTTGTTGACTAACAAGACGGTATCTCCTGTCATCCCAGTGCCCAGACACTGGGATCCATTTTGCATGTAATTCCGCTATAGTATTATGTTTTAGTGTAAAGTTTGGTATTTATCCATTAAGTTCGTTTGCGAGCAAAGTTCGCTAGATTCCAGTGTCAAGCACTGGGATGACAAAAAAAGGAGCACTGGGATGACAGCAGTCCTACGTCATACCGCGATTCATTCCTACGTCATACCGCGATTCATTCGCGGTATCTCTTAACATAGATCCCGCTAACAAGCAGCGGGATTACCCCGCCAACAATGTTGCAAAAAACGTAAAATTAGAGAAAAGCATTTCTCGAAAACTTCTATGTCCAAAAACAAGAGTGCCATTTATTTATAGTGCCAACAATCAATTAACCATCAGTTTCAATGAATGATATGAACATATTATTTCAAGGAAAGTTCATGGGAAATAAGAGATTAGCTATACGGATTAGCTGTAGCTATGAAACTAACCGGTTGGCAGAAAAGTATTTGTTAGATGCTTATGAAAAAGCCGTGTCAAAGCAAGTAAGCCAAAAAAATTTAAAACATAAAAATGGGATGGCTTTGTTGCATCGCTAGCTATGATGGATTAAAGATAAAAAAGATGGAGAATATCAGTAGCTTATTATTCTGGTATTTATAACAAGAACGGTCAGTGAATACCTAAATTTGAGTAAAAGAAATTTCACTACCACTCACTAATCCGGCTAAAATTCAAGAATTTCAATGCTTTAGCTATTTTCAATAGAATTAAGTTTATTAATATAAATAATAAATTACTATTCTTAAATTTGATCAGATTGATTGCAAAAAAACAAGATTTTCAATAGGTTGCTTATAATCCTAGCTATAGTTAGCCTTTCATAAGTAGCGATGCAACAAAGCCAAATGGGATTCAAGGAGGATCAAATGGTAACAGTGAGTTTATATGCAAGAGTTTCTTCGGGGAAACAAGCACAAGAAAATACAATAGCAAGTCAAGTTGCAGCTTTAGAGAAGCAAATTAGTACGGATGGATACAAATTATTAAGTGAGTATAAATTTATTGATAATGGCTACAGTGGATCTAATCTAGTCCGTCCTGATCTAGAAAAGTTACGTGATAAAGTAACAGAAGGTAAAATTGATAGAATTTACATTCATTCACCTGATCGCTTATCTAGAAAATATGCATATCAAATGGTATTACTTGAAGAATTTGAGAAAGCAGGAGCAGAAACGGTTTTCTTAAATTATGAGATTAACGATAATCCAGAATCTCAATTGCTGTTACAAATGCAAGGTATGATAGCAGAATATGAACGAGCGAAAATTATGGAACGAAGTCGTCGCGGAAAGATTTATGCAGCTAATAAAGGTTGTGTAAGCGTAATGGGAGGAGCTCCTTATGGTTATCGTTATATAGATAAATATATGGGAGGAGGACAAGCTTTATTTGAAATAAACGAAGAAGAAGCTAATGTTGTTAGGAAAGTATTTTTGTGGATAGGAAGAGAAAGGACAAGTATTGGGGAAGTGTGTCGTCGGCTAAACACTATGTCTATTATAACACGAACAGGAAAAAAGTACTGGGATAGAAGTGTGATTTGGGGTATGTTAAAAAATCCTGCTTACAAAGGACAAGCGGCTTTTGGTAAAACAAAAGTAGGTATAAAGTTACAACATATCAGACCACAGAAACATTCTTGTGAACAACCGAAAGATAATTACTCTACCTATTCTGTTGAAAAAGCAAATTGGATTTATGTTAAAGTGCCAAATATAGTGGACGAAGATGTATTTGATATAGTTCAAGAACAATTAGCTGAGAATAGAAAAATAGCAAGGACAAGAGAAAGAGGAGCAAAATATTTACTACAAGGTTTAATCGTATGTAAGCGTTGTCGTTATGCATATTACGGAAGTCCTGTAAGAAATAAGCGAGGAGAAAAAATTGATCATTATGCTTATTATCGTTGTATTGGTAGAGATTCTTACCGTTTTGGTGGTAATAAAATTTGTGATAATAAACACATTCGTACAGATGCATTAGAAACAGCCGTTTGGGAAGAGGTTAAGCATTTATTGAAAAATCCAAATAGGGTTTTAGAAGAATACAGGCGTAGACTTTCAGAGCTTAAAAAATCATCATGGGATCAAAAAAGCGATTTACTAGAGAAACAAGAAAATAAATTAAAACGTGGTATTGCTAGACTTATTGATAGTTATGCTCAAGAATATATTAATCAAGAAGAATTTGAACCACGAATTAAAGCAATGAAACAAAGTTTAAAAACAATTGAAGAGGAGAAGAAAAGGATATTCGATCAAAAGAAATTAAAACAGGAATTAACTTTGGTTGTAACCAATTTAGAAGACTTTTCTTCCAATATTACATCAAACCTTGATAACGCAGACTGGCTAACTAAACGTGATATTATTAGAACGTTAGTCAAGAGAATTGAAATTAACCTTGAGGACGTAAATGTGGTATTTCGTGTAAAAGAGCTACCAAACTCTCCTGGAAATAATCGAGAAGAAAAGAAAAATTTGCAACATTGTTGGCGGGGTAATGACACCCTTTCTAGTAGAGGTTGCTCTCAAATCACAACGTGCATACAACTGCAGCGGCATGATGTTTTATTTATTATAGCTATAACACTAAAGTTTACAGTTGAAACAAACCACTTGGCCACGTGGAACTGACTTCAGCTTGTCCGTTGAAACTTGATTTGAGCAGAGTATGCATTTTATTGTGTTGCTTGGAGTAAGTGAGTTATCAACAGCAATTCTATCATCAAAAACAAAACACTCACCTTTCCAATTACCATTTTTATTATAAGTTTTTTCAAGGTAAGAAAGAATGCCGCCTTTCAGGTGGTATACATTGTTAAATCCAAGATTTTTCATGTACGCTGTTGATTTTTCGCATCTAATCCCACCAGTGCAGTACATAGCTACTTTCAGGTCTTTACTCTCAGAGAAAGACTTTGCCCACTCAGGAAAATCGCGAAAACGCTGAGTATGTGGATTGATTGCATTTTTAAACTTGCCTAATTTCACTTCATACTCATTTCGTGTATCTATTACTAAAACGTCAGGTTGAGAAGTAAAATCATCCCAATGCTCTGGATCAACATATTTACCCTTAAGGGAAATATCAAGATTGCCTACACCAAGATTCACAATCTCTCTTTTTAATTTTACCTTCATCTTGCTAAATGGTTGATATTCTGCTGCACTCTCTTTCCATGTAAGGTCCCTTAGCCTATAATCAGAACGTAGAAAATCGAATATTTTATCAATCGCGTTTCTTTCACCAGATACGGTTGCATTAATACCCTCTTCTGCAAGGAGTATAGTACCCTTTAATTCAATGTCGTCGCATGCAGTTTTTATTTCGTCTTTCATGTCATAATAATTAGAGAGTTCTACAAAGTGATAGAAAGTTGCAATGACGAAGCTCATGATTATTCACTTATCAACTAAAAACATGATATACAAAATTATAAAGATATTCAATAGTACGGCTGTTATAGCTAAAGTGGCTTGGGTTTACCTACAATTTGAAAAACAACAAATTCGTCATTCCGCTACTCGTTAGCGGAATCTATGCTGAGATACCGCGAATGAATCGCGGTATGACGTAGGGAAACCTTTCTTGGGTTAGCTATAATTACTGGATATCTTCAGTTTTTACATATAACATTTTAATATCAAATATAGATCCAAATTAATGTTTTTGAGAGTATTTAAAAATATATTCTTATTTTTAGTAAGTATATTATTCGTCTGTCCTATACTATCGTTAATATCGATTCTATTTACAGAATCAGCAAATTCTGGATGGGTAATCAGCACACTTTTCCCTGAATATATACTGAGTACGCTAATTTTGATGATAGGAGTGGGGGGGATATCCTTCATATTTGGAGTGATTCCAGCATGGCTCACCACATTTTTTTCATTTCCTGGAAGTAAAATTTTTGAGATTGCTTTGTTCTTTCCGATATCGATTCCTGGATATATAGTAGCGTTCGTCTATGTAAATACACTAGAATTTTCAGGTCCGGTGCAGAGCTCATTAAGAGACATTTTAGAGTGGAGCAAAGGTGACTATTGGTTTCCTGAAATAAAATCCCTAGGTGGTGGAATATTAGTAATGGGATTTAGTTTATATCCATACGTTTATATGCTAGTCCGCTCAAGTCTAAAGAATGTTAGTAACTCAGTCACTATTGCGTCAACACTTGGGTTCTCCTCATTACAGAGCCTGTTTTCTGTCATCATACCTTCCATACGTCCATCAATTATAGCTGGGTTGTCCTTGGTACTAATGGAGGTAATTACGGATTTCGGCACACCACAGTTTCTTGCTATCGATACTTTTACGACAGGAATATATCGCACCTGGTTTTTACTGCATGATAAATATTCAACTACTGTTTTAGCAGTTGCAGAATTGATTTTCGTTGCAACACTAATAGCTATCGAAAAGAAACTACAAAAAAAAGGAATATCTTACTCTTCAATCAACGCTAATGCAGATTATCACAACAAACGGAGTGTAAGTGGCACTATACCATTGATCTTTGCTTATCTTATGTGTGTATTGCCGATATTAATAGGTTTTATTTTGCCAATGATTCCGCTCATATATTGGAGCATAGAGAAGGGGTTTTTCATATACGAAGCAAGGTTCTATAATATAATAGCAAATAGCGTTAGTTTATCATTTATCACCGCATTAATCTCAATTAGCATTGCAATAATGATTGGATATACGGCGCGTAAAAGTAAGGTAATCAATAATGTAGCACGTCTCATTTCTTTAGGCTACGCAATTCCAAATGCAATTATCGCAATTAGCATAATAATATTTTTAAGCAGAATATCTTCTTTCATTACTCAATATATTGTGGAAATTAGCTTGGTAGGAACTATTGGCGCATTAGTTTACTCATATTTATTTCGTTTTTTTGCTATATCTTTCAAGGCGGTAGAATCAGGGCTCAAAAAAACACCAAATGAAATTG
Organism: Wolbachia endosymbiont (group A) of Rhinocyllus conicus; assembly: GCF_947250775.1. Lineage (NCBI taxonomy): Bacteria > Pseudomonadati > Pseudomonadota > Alphaproteobacteria > Rickettsiales > Anaplasmataceae > Wolbachia > Wolbachia endosymbiont (group A) of Rhinocyllus conicus. The sequence goes on from NZ_OX366349.1 coordinate 1,665,961, forward strand.
AGTGGACTGCATATACCATGGGTCATGGGCCTATTTCCACATGTTTGAATGTTCATATCCCTCTCATCAAGAAGAGTATATTATCGGGATTTTTGCTCGTATTTATGGATACTATCAAGGAGCTCACAGCAACACTCATTATAAGACCATTTAGTTTTGAAACTATATCAACTAGAATATATGAACTTGTAAGCGATGAGCGCTATAGAGAAGCTGCCCCATTTTCGTTGATAATAGTTATAATAGGCTTAATCTCTACAATAACCTTATTTACACTTGATGATAAGGATAAAAAATAAACGTAACCGTTCACAGATTTCCACTTAATTCTTCAATCTCACTAATAGAAAGGCCAGTAAACTTGACAATAGTGTTGACATCAACATTATTAGCCAGCATTGCTTTTGCGACTTCAATTTTCCCTTCAATTTTCCCTTCAATTTTTCCTTTCTCTATACCTTTTTGTATACCTTTCTCTTCAGCAAGATCAAGTCTGTATTCAAGAATGGCTTCTTCTTTCCGTAGATCCATTATTCTTTCTTCGTAAGCTACTAAATCTTTTTCGTTCCAACGAAACTTGTCTAATTCATCATATGCTAGCTTTATTATTGGCGCTTTTTCTGCTATCTCTTTTAAGTCCTCTTCTGTTGTTTCTTCTGCGTATTGTTGTCTAAGTGAAGAAGGTCGCCCTTCCTCACTCGACTGCAAAACCGTACGTGAGACTTTGCGCCTCATACGGCTTCTCTCTAATTTGGTGCTTTTCATGCACACCTCCTGTGTAATTCATCGTGACAATGTCCATGTAACAAAGATAAGTTTGTGATCATATTGTTTCGTCTATTCCGGTCTTTGTGATGTATTTCTATTGTATCATCACTTTTAAACCATAGTCTACAATTATCGCATTTACTTTGTTGCAACCTCAATAATTTTATTACTCCTAGTGGCTTATCTGGTATTTTTCTCAGACGTTTACCCCAATATACCCAATCACCATCATATGGGGATCTGGTTTTTTGCACTTTGATATGTCGTTTAATAACATGATCGCTGTGTATAGTAAGACGTACCTTGTTACTTGTCATAAAGCGCCAGTTTTCGTTATTATACTTCTTAAAGTACTTTCTTTTTATCCAGCATCTCCCTTTGTTTGGGTGCCTAAAAACTGCCCACTTCCAGAGTTTTCTATGCATAATATTATCCAATGAGCTAAAGATTTTACATGAAACTACCGAGGAGTAATATTGACTCCATCCTCTGTTTATTGGATTGAGATCCTTTATCACCCGTTCTTGTGGTGCTCCACGCATTTCTCTGAGTTTATGTTTAATAGCTAGTGTATGCTGTTTTATAGAATTACGACTTGGTTTGATTAATAACTTGTAACCTTTCTTACTTTCTTTTATTGGATATTGTCTTATTGAAAATCCAAGAAAATCAAATCCTGGTTTTGTTTCGTCAATGGTTCTTAATGTATGAGAAACTCTTGTTTTAGAGGGCTTTAATTTTAGTCCAATGGTTTCTAACCATTCTTCAACTAAAATTTTTGCTTTAAGAATAATCTCTTCGTTTTCATGTATGATGACAAAATCATCACAGTAGAAAATTACACTAATAGACTTTTGCGCGTTTCTATGCGATATCCTACCATATTTTCTTTTCATGCATTGAAAGAGTTCGTTTGTTAATGCTTTTTTGACATGTTGCTCTAATCCGTGTAATGCAACACAAGCTAGCAACGGTGAGATTACCCCGCCAACAATGTTGCAAAAAACGTAAAATTAGAGAAAAGCATTTCTCGAAAACTTCTATGTCCAAAAACAAGAGTGCCATTTATTTATAGTGCCAACAATCAATTAACCATCAGTTTCAATGAATGATATGAACATATTATTTCAAGGAAAGTTCATGGGAAATAAGAGATTAGCTATACGGATTAGCTGTAGCTATGAAACTAACCGGTTGGCAGAAAAGTATTTGTTAGATGCTTATGAAAAAGCCGTGTCAAAGCAAGTAAGCCAAAAAAATTTAAAACATAAAAATGGGATTCAAGGAGGATCAAATGGTAACAGTGAGTTTATATGCAAGAGTTTCTTCGGGGAAACAAGCACAAGAAAATACAATAGCAAGTCAAGTTGCAGCTTTAGAGAAGCAAATTAGTACGGATGGATACAAATTATTAAGTGAGTATAAATTTATTGATAATGGCTACAGTGGATCTAATCTAGTCCGTCCTGATCTAGAAAAGTTACGTGATAAAGTAACAGAAGGTAAAATTGATAGAATTTACATTCATTCACCTGATCGCTTATCTAGAAAATATGCATATCAAATGGTATTACTTGAAGAATTTGAGAAAGCAGGAGCAGAAACGGTTTTCTTAAATTATGAGATTAACGATAATCCAGAATCTCAATTGCTGTTACAAATGCAAGGTATGATAGCAGAATATGAACGAGCGAAAATTATGGAACGAAGTCGTCGCGGAAAGATTTATGCAGCTAATAAAGGTTGTGTAAGCGTAATGGGAGGAGCTCCTTATGGTTATCGTTATATAGATAAATATATGGGAGGAGGACAAGCTTTATTTGAAATAAACGAAGAAGAAGCTAATGTTGTTAGGAAAGTATTTTTGTGGATAGGAAGAGAAAGGACAAGTATTGGGGAAGTGTGTCGTCGGCTAAACACTATGTCTATTATAACACGAACAGGAAAAAAGTACTGGGATAGAAGTGTGATTTGGGGTATGTTAAAAAATCCTGCTTACAAAGGACAAGCGGCTTTTGGTAAAACAAAAGTAGGTATAAAGTTACAACATATCAGACCACAGAAACATTCTTGTGAACAACCGAAAGATAATTACTCTACCTATTCTGTTGAAAAAGCAAATTGGATTTATGTTAAAGTGCCAAATATAGTGGACGAAGATGTATTTGATATAGTTCAAGAACAATTAGCTGAGAATAGAAAAATAGCAAGGACAAGAGAAAGAGGAGCAAAATATTTACTACAAGGTTTAATCGTATGTAAGCGTTGTCGTTATGCATATTACGGAAGTCCTGTAAGAAATAAGCGAGGAGAAAAAATTGATCATTATGCTTATTATCGTTGTATTGGTAGAGATTCTTACCGTTTTGGTGGTAATAAAATTTGTGATAATAAACACATTCGTACAGATGCATTAGAAACAGCCGTTTGGGAAGAGGTTAAGCATTTATTGAAAAATCCAAATAGGGTTTTAGAAGAATACAGGCGTAGACTTTCAGAGCTTAAAAAATCATCATGGGATCAAAAAAGCGATTTACTAGAGAAACAAGAAAATAAATTAAAACGTGGTATTGCTAGACTTATTGATAGTTATGCTCAAGAATATATTAATCAAGAAGAATTTGAACCACGAATTAAAGCAATGAAACAAAGTTTAAAAACAATTGAAGAGGAGAAGAAAAGGATATTCGATCAAAAGAAATTAAAACAGGAATTAACTTTGGTTGTAACCAATTTAGAAGACTTTTCTTCCAATATTACATCAAACCTTGATAACGCAGACTGGCTAACTAAACGTGATATTATTAGAACGTTAGTCAAGAGAATTGAAATTAACCTTGAGGACGTAAATGTGGTATTTCGTGTAAAAGAGCTACCAAACTCTCCTGGAAATAATCGAGAAGAAAAGAAAAATTTGCAACATTGTTGGCGGGGTAATCGTCCCTCCTTGAATTGTACCACGTTTTGTGGATTGAAGCTTTCCATCTTCCATAACACCAGCTCCTAACCATCCTTTTATGATTTTCTTTAATGTTGGTGTGGTATTGAGCTTTTCAAGCAATTTATTATGGTTAATATTGTCAAAGCATCCAGAAATATCAGCATCTAATACATATGCTGTTTTCTGTTTTAGCACATCAAATATGGCTTCAATTGCATCATGACATGATCTACCAGGTCTAAAACCATAAGTGTTTGGCTCAAGTTTTGCCTCCCATTCTGGTTCTAAAGCCATTTTTACAAGTGTTTGTTTTGCTCGACACGATATAGTGGGTATACCAAGTGGGCGATGCTCCGATGGCTTACCAGATTTTGGAATCCAGACACGTCTTGATGGCTTTGCTTTTTCTTTTATATCTAAAAAATATGATAGTTGTAATCTTTCTTTTTGATTAAGGTTAGCTTTTCCATCAATACCTGCAGTCTTCTTCCCCCTATTGTCCTGTGTTACTTTCTTAACAGCGAGTGTTTTTGCACTTGTTGATTTGAGTAATAATCTCTGAAGATTATGCATCTTTTTGATATCATTACATTTAGAAGCTTGGTAAATTCGTTTTTGTAGCTTAAATGAAGATTTCTTTAGCTTGCGCCAAGGAATTCCATTCCATTCATACCTAACTTTTTGCTGGTCCATAACATATTCACTACTATTCACCACTTTACCTTCCAAATTAAAGTGTTTACGTCTGCATATCCCAGATATTACTTTGGGCATTAGCTTCTTAAACAATCCTTCCACATAGTAGCTTGTGGCTGGCTACTTACTTATATTTTAATGAATATAAGAGCTTCTATGTGGTTACTCTGTTCCATGGCTTCGTTTCACGTTAAACTTAGATTCCTACTATTTGCCGGAAGCTTGGAACATCAATAACTAAAGTCTTCAATCTTTAGTTCCCTTTTTGCTTCGTACCATTTTGGTCTATGCGTAGTTCAATCTCTTTTCGCATATTATGCTTTGACGACAATTCAAACATAGGTTTCTCTCGTAATCATATCTAACTCTGTTTGCAGGGATTCACCACGAGATTTAGTGTTACCTGCTTTTATCTCATGCTTGCATCCCAGAGGTTGCCACTCTTTGAAATGTGAGATATACATTATCCCTGATGTCTGGGAAGATGGAATTTAACCACCACAAAACCATGACCTTCCAGGTCGCACTAAAGAAAAATAGCCAACGATCTACTATGCTTTCTAGCTGTTCTACTTTGCTTTTTGTAAATTTAGGTAACTCAATAAAGACAAATTGAAAATCTTTTAAGTAATGGCCGTTGGTTTTTATATCACGTATATTATGAGTAGAGATATAACCAACTTCTTCAGGAAGTAAGTTACAATTGGAAATAGCAATAAAGAAGACTTTCTTTAAATCAATGTAGTTGCCAGATTTATCTAATTGTCTTGAGTAAGCCTTAGCAGCATATAGTTGAGCGCGTTTCTCAAAACCTTTATCACGAGCCAGTTGCATCTCAATCACAAACCTATTACCAATAGAATCCTTGCAGAGAACATCAACAATACTTTGTTTATCAGAGGCAATTTCGGGATCCATGATAGTACTTAAGAATTCTACTTCTTGTATTGCACTTGCCTCAGCAAATCCTAAAATATCGTTCAAAAAGTGAATAAGGATATTCTTATTTTTTTCCGTTCCAAAGATTTTTTTGAAACACAAATCATTGCGAGGATCGAGAAATTTTGAAAGAGCCATAATGCTTGGAAAATATTAATAATTATACACTATTATTAACAATTATTCAACTATATTTTTGAAGATAGCTAGTTTCTGTATTTACTTTAAATTGAAGAAAGCTCAAATGAAAGATCGTGTTTTTCACAGAATGCAGTCTGGTTACTATATAATTTTTTGATTTTCACTTTTTTTTTAACCTTGCAATGATATTTTCTTTGCCGATAAAAATTAATAATTTAGCGAGCTCTGGTCCTGTTTCTGTTCCTGTTAAAGCTGAACGCAACTGCATAAATAAGTCTTTTGCCTTTATATCCACTGTCTGTCGAATAGCTTTTACCCACTCTGATAATGTGTTTTCGTTACAATCGCCTTGAGGCAATGCATTGAACGCAATTTTTATAAGCTCCTTATCAAGAATCACAGGCTCTATATCAGATTTGCATATTTTCCACCACTTGGCCACCTCAGAAAACCTTTCTATATTGTTCCTTATAAAATACCAAAACTCTGAGGAGTCCACTCCAATTTGATTTAAACGGTCTTGCACCATTTCAAATGGCATTTGTTGCAGCACTTTGCTATTTAGCTTGTATACTTCACTCAAGCTGAATTGTACAGATGCTGAGCTAAATTTTTTAATGTCAAATGAGTCAATCAAAGATTGCATACAGGCGCAAGCTTCAATTGGATTGGATGTTCCGAGCTTCACTAAATAACTAACTAGCGCCATTGGTTCAGTCTCATCTTCTCTTATGGACTTGATATCCAGCCCGCCTTTCCGTTTCGATATCTTGCTATCATCAAAATGTAGTAGAGAAAGGTGAGTAAATATAGGGATTTTCGCTTTTAATGCTTTAATCATTTGGATCTGAACTGCGGTATTAGTTACATGATCTTCCCCACGTACAACATGGGTTACATTAAAGTCAACGTCATCAATAACAGAAGGTAGCATGTATGTATAAATTCCATCTTCTCTTTTTACCACAGGATCGCTGATGTGACTTGTTGCAATATTTATTTCACCTTTAACTTCATCATTCCATTTAACAACTTCATTTCTATCCAATTTAAACCTGAAATGTGGTCTTCGTCCTTCTTGCTCATAATGGATTTTCTCTTGCTCAGTTAGAAGCAATGCACTTCTGTCATAAACAGGAGGAAGTCCTTGTTTTAATTGCAACTTTCGTTTAATTTCTAACTCTTCTCTTGTTTCATAGCATGCATAAATATGCCCTTCTTTTATTAACTGCAAGAACACCTTGTTATAGCGCTCAAAGCGCTCTGATTGCTTAAAACTTGCATCCCAATCGATACCAATCCATTTTAGGTCTTCTATGATATTATTTATATATTTGACATCTGAACGCTGAAGGTCAGTATCATCAAAACGGAGTAGAAATTTTCCATTTTGATTACGTGTGTACATCCAACAAACCAAAGCAGTCCGTACGTTTCCTACGTGGAGATAGCCAGTTGGGCTTGGAGCGAATCTTGTTAGCATTTAAATAGCAATATTGTAAAATAATAACTTATTTACTCTAATTTATTTTAATTTTATATAAATATACGGCTAAAGCAAGTGAGATCTGCTAATACAATTGAGCAAGAGAAGAATAAGTATGGCTATAGCATTGTGGCACCTTTGATATTTGATGGATTAAGACCATATGATAAATTCAAGAAAATTCACAACTTGACGACAAAGGCTAATGTAGCATTATATTGATATCATGACTAACTTAGAAAAGATGAGAGAAAAACTGCAAGATCAAATAAATTATCATAATGTTTTGTATCACCAAAAAAATAAGCCAGAAATAAGTGATGCTGAATATGATGAACTGAAGAAAAAGTTAGCTGAAATAGAGGCACAATTTCCAGAAATTTATGCAACACAAGATAGTGTTGGTGCTCCACCTGATGAGAGGTTTTCTAAGGTGGAACATCAAGAACCTATGCTTTCTCTTGAGAATGCTTATGATGAACAAGGTGTAGAGAAATTTTTGTCTAAAATAAAGAGATTTTTAATTGAAGACAAAATAGAGATATTATGTGAGCCCAAAATTGATGGGTTGTCGTTTTCTGCAATTTATGAGGATGGAAGATTTGTTAAAGCTGCAACTCGAGGTGACGGTTTTGTAGGGGAAGATGTCACTCACAATGTTGCAACAATAAAAGGCTTTCCTAAGTTTTTGCAAGGTGTGCAAGGTAGACTAGAAGTAAGAGGTGAAATATACATCAGTAACAGCGACTTTTTAAAGTTAAATGAAAACGATGAATTTGCCAATCCTCGAAATGCAGCTGCTGGTTCTCTAAAGCAATTGGATGCAAACATTACAGCAAGTAGACCACTTAGATATTTTGCTTATTCTTTGATTGGTGGAGCAGAGAAAAGTCAAAGTGAAATACTAAATAAGCTTGAGGCACTTGGTTTTTGCGTAAATGAGCATCAGTCCTTAACGAGTAGTTTGGATGGAATGCTGAAGTTCTATAACGAGGTCTATAATTGTCGCTATAACTTGGATTATGATATTGATGGAATAGTCTATAAAGTAAATGATTTGGTACTACAAAATCGTCTAGGGAATACTCACAAAGCACCGCGCTCAGCACTTGCATACAAGTTTTCTGCGGTTTATGCAAAAACAAAGTTAAATAAGATATTTATACAGGTGGGCAGAACAGGGGTTTTAACTCCAGTTGCAGATTTAGTGCCAGTCAATATTGGTGGGGTGCTAGTTAGTAGAGCAAGTCTGCATAACCAAGATGAGATAAAACGTAAAGACATAAGAGAGGGAGATATTGTAACAATCAAAAGGGCAGGAGATGTAATTCCCCAGATCATTGAAGTGAACAGAGATTCTCGTCTTCCAAATGCACCTGAATTTGTGTTTCCTGAAGTATGCCCTGAATGTGGTAGTAAAGTACGTCAGGTTGAGGGAGAGGCGGCAGTAAGATGTCCTGAGGAATTTGCCTGTAAAGCTCAAATAATAGAAAAACTAAAGCATTTTGTATCGAAAGATGCATTTGACATTGTTGGCCTTGGTGATAAGCAGATAGAGTTTTTTTACGACCTTGATCTGATAAAACAAATCCATGATATTTTTACTTTAGAAGAAAAATTGGATGAATTTAATCTGGAAGGACAGTCTGGCTGGGGCGAGAAATCTATAGCTAATTTGTTAAATTCTATACAAAGCAGAAGGGTAATAACTCTAGATAGGTTTATATTTTCTTTAGGTATTAGATTTATTGGCCAAGTTGCAGCAGAATTGCTTGCAGATTATTATGTTTCTTATGATAATTGGTATAATTCGATGATTGAACTGTCATCAGATAATACTGAGCTAGTCGGTATAGACGGCATAGGAAAAAAAGGGGCTGAATCTTTGGAATCATTTTTTTCTAAGGAACATAACATCAAAATGTTAAATGATCTTACTGCTTGTCTTCAAATTCTTCCTGTGAGCTCCAACTCTAGTGACTCTGTTTTAAATAATAAAATTATAGTGTTTACTGGTAAGCTACTTGCTATGAGTAGAGGAGAGGCAAAAGTAAGAGCCAAAACTCTAGGAGCAAAGGTCAGCTCACATCTTTCTGCTAAAACTGACTACCTAATTGCAGGAGAAAAACCAGGATCCAAATATAAAAAGGCAGTGGAATTAGGTGTAGAAATTTTAGATGAAGACCAGTGGCATAAAGTGATAAGTTCGGGAGTGTTCAAATGACACTTGGATTGTATATTAAATCAAAGTTGCAAGACTATAATGAGCAAGCTGTTAATTGGATTGATTGGATTACCACAAAAAAACTCCTTTCTTTCTCTCCATTTTTTCTGGGTAAGGTCATGGTGCTGGTACAGGTCCTATAGCTGACCCAAGCAACACGTCATACCGCGATTTATTCGCAGTATCTCAGCATAGATTCCGCTAACAAGTAGCGGAATGACGAATTTTTGTTTTTCAAATTATCGGTAAACCTAAGTCACTTTAGCTATAGCTATCTTCAAAAATATGGTTGAATAATTGTTAATAATAGTGTATAATTATTAATATTTTCAAGCATTTTTGCCATGGCTCTTTCAAAATTTCTCGATCCTCGCAATGATTTGTGTTTCAAAAAAATCTTTGGAACGGAAAAAAATAAGAATATCCTGATCCACTTTTTGAACGATATTTTAGGGTTTACTGAGATAAATGCAATACAAGAAGTTGAGTTTCTTAGCACTATTATGGATCCCGAAGTTGCCTCTGATAAACAAAGTATTGTTGATGTTCTCTGCAAGGATTCTCATGGAAATAGATATATAGCAGAAATGCAGCTCGCTAGAGACAAGGGCTTCGAAAAACGCGCTCAATTATATGCCGCTAAAGCCTACTCAAGACAATTAGATAAATCTGGCAACTACATTGATTTAAAGAAAGTCTTCTTTATTGCTATATCAAATTGTAACTTACTTCCTGAAGAAGTTGATTATATTTCTACTCATAATATACGTGATATAAAAACTAACGGCCATTACTTAAAAGATTTTCAATTTATCTTTATAGAATTGCCCAAATTTTCAAAAAGTAAAGTAGAGCAGTTAGAAAGTATAGTAGAAAGGTGGTGTTTCTTTTTTAGTGCGACCTGGAAGGTCATGGTTTTGTGGTGGTTAAATTCCATCTTCCCAGACATCAGGGATAATGTATATCTCACATTTCAAAGAGTGGCAACCTCTGGGATGCAAGCATGAGATAAAAGCAGGTAACACTAAATCTCGTGGTGAATCCCTGCAAACAGAGTTAGATATGATTACGAGAGAAACCTATGTTTGAATTGTCGTCAAAGCATAATATGCGAAAAGAGATTGAACTACGCATAGACCAAAATGGTACGAAGCAAAAAGGGAACTAAAGATTGAAGACTTTAGTTATTGATGTTCCAAGCTTCCGGCAAATAGTAGGAATCTAAGTTTAACGTGAAACGAAGCCATGGAACAGAGTAACCACATAGAAGCTCTTATATTCATTAAAATATAAGTAAGTAGCCAGCCACAAGCTACTATGTGGAAGGATTGTTTAAGAAGCTAATGCCCAAAGTAATATCTGGGATATGCAGACGTAAACACTTTAATTTGGAAGGTAAAGTGGTGAATAGTAGTGAATATGTTATGGACCAGCAAAAAGTTAGATATGAATGGAATGGAATTCCTTGGCGCAAGCTAAAGAAATCTTCATTTAAGCTACAAAAACGAATTTACCAAGCTTCTAAATGTAATGATATCAAAAAGATGCATAATCTTCAGAGATTATTACTCAAATCAACAAGTGCAAAAACACTCGCTGTTAAGAAAGTAACACAGGACAATAGGGGGAAGAAGACTGCAGGTATTGATGGAAAAGCTAACCTTAATCAAAAAGAAAGATTACAACTATCATATTTTTTAGATATAAAAGAAAAAGCAAAGCCATCAAGACGTGTCTGGATTCCAAAATCTGGTAAGCCATCGGAGCATCGCCCACTTGGTATACCCACTATATCGTGTCGAGCAAAACAAACACTTGTAAAAATGGCTTTAGAACCAGAATGGGAGGCAAAACTTGAGCCAAACACTTATGGTTTTAGACCTGGTAGATCATGTCATGATGCAATTGAAGCCATATTTGATGTGCTAAAACAGAAAACAGCATATGTATTAGATGCTGATATTTCTGGATGCTTTGACAATATTAACCATAATAAATTGCTTGAAAAGCTCAATACCACACCAACATTAAAGAAAATCATAAAAGGATGGTTAGGAGCTGGTGTTATGGAAGATGGAAAGCTTCAATCCACAAAACGTGGTACAATTCAAGGAGGGACGATTACCCCGCCAACAATGTTGCAAAAAACGTAAAATTAGAGAAAAGCATTTCTCGAAAACTTCTATGTCCAAAAACAAGAGTGCCATTTATTTATAGTGCCAACAATCAATTAACCATCAGTTTCAATGAATGATATGAACATATTATTTCAAGGAAAGTTCATGGGAAATAAGAGATTAGCTATACGGATTAGCTGTAGCTATGAAACTAACCGGTTGGCAGAAAAGTATTTGTTAGATGCTTATGAAAAAGCCGTGTCAAAGCAAGTAAGCCAAAAAAATTTAAAACATAAAAATGGGATTCAAGGAGGATCAAATGGTAACAGTGAGTTTATATGCAAGAGTTTCTTCGGGGAAACAAGCACAAGAAAATACAATAGCAAGTCAAGTTGCAGCTTTAGAGAAGCAAATTAGTACGGATGGATACAAATTATTAAGTGAGTATAAATTTATTGATAATGGCTACAGTGGATCTAATCTAGTCCGTCCTGATCTAGAAAAGTTACGTGATAAAGTAACAGAAGGTAAAATTGATAGAATTTACATTCATTCACCTGATCGCTTATCTAGAAAATATGCATATCAAATGGTATTACTTGAAGAATTTGAGAAAGCAGGAGCAGAAACGGTTTTCTTAAATTATGAGATTAACGATAATCCAGAATCTCAATTGCTGTTACAAATGCAAGGTATGATAGCAGAATATGAACGAGCGAAAATTATGGAACGAAGTCGTCGCGGAAAGATTTATGCAGCTAATAAAGGTTGTGTAAGCGTAATGGGAGGAGCTCCTTATGGTTATCGTTATATAGATAAATATATGGGAGGAGGACAAGCTTTATTTGAAATAAACGAAGAAGAAGCTAATGTTGTTAGGAAAGTATTTTTGTGGATAGGAAGAGAAAGGACAAGTATTGGGGAAGTGTGTCGTCGGCTAAACACTATGTCTATTATAACACGAACAGGAAAAAAGTACTGGGATAGAAGTGTGATTTGGGGTATGTTAAAAAATCCTGCTTACAAAGGACAAGCGGCTTTTGGTAAAACAAAAGTAGGTATAAAGTTACAACATATCAGACCACAGAAACATTCTTGTGAACAACCGAAAGATAATTACTCTACCTATTCTGTTGAAAAAGCAAATTGGATTTATGTTAAAGTGCCAAATATAGTGGACGAAGATGTATTTGATATAGTTCAAGAACAATTAGCTGAGAATAGAAAAATAGCAAGGACAAGAGAAAGAGGAGCAAAATATTTACTACAAGGTTTAATCGTATGTAAGCGTTGTCGTTATGCATATTACGGAAGTCCTGTAAGAAATAAGCGAGGAGAAAAAATTGATCATTATGCTTATTATCGTTGTATTGGTAGAGATTCTTACCGTTTTGGTGGTAATAAAATTTGTGATAATAAACACATTCGTACAGATGCATTAGAAACAGCCGTTTGGGAAGAGGTTAAGCATTTATTGAAAAATCCAAATAGGGTTTTAGAAGAATACAGGCGTAGACTTTCAGAGCTTAAAAAATCATCATGGGATCAAAAAAGCGATTTACTAGAGAAACAAGAAAATAAATTAAAACGTGGTATTGCTAGACTTATTGATAGTTATGCTCAAGAATATATTAATCAAGAAGAATTTGAACCACGAATTAAAGCAATGAAACAAAGTTTAAAAACAATTGAAGAGGAGAAGAAAAGGATATTCGATCAAAAGAAATTAAAACAGGAATTAACTTTGGTTGTAACCAATTTAGAAGACTTTTCTTCCAATATTACATCAAACCTTGATAACGCAGACTGGCTAACTAAACGTGATATTATTAGAACGTTAGTCAAGAGAATTGAAATTAACCTTGAGGACGTAAATGTGGTATTTCGTGTAAAAGAGCTACCAAACTCTCCTGGAAATAATCGAGAAGAAAAGAAAAATTTGCAACATTGTTGGCGGGGTAATGACACCTCTCTTGGGCTCTTTTAGCTACAAACATTAAGAAATTTACCAAATAAAAAAAAGGCAAAAGAAGCCCCGTGGTGCGAGTTTTGACTCTATATTACTGTAAGTGGCGCTGTAATAATGTGCTGACGCTTAGTTTAAGCGCGGTTTGGCTGAATGTAGAAAAAATAAAAAAGACATGCAGCCGCTATAATTTTATGTAATCCGCCAAAAAATACCCTAAGTTTTTTACTGAATTTTGTCATTGAGCCTGCAGGTCAAAAACAAGTTTTGAGTCATAAATACCCTTATTGTCATAATAAGGGGGTTGGCGAAGTTTGTCAAGGAAGTTTTGCATTTAATCCGTTTATGGCTTAGGTGCCGGCCAGCTATTTGACTCCCGGCTGGGTCGAATTTGTATAGCTACATTGTCGGTAAATCTAAATTGCTTTAATAATTTTGATTGAAAAATAGTTTTTCTATTATATAAATGCTACTTTAGGGTAATCAAAATGGAAGACGATAAATATAGCCTAGGTTTAAGAGTTATCCATTGGTTGATGGCTGTTTTTATTATTGGTATGCTTTGCTCTGGACTTTATATGAAAAGCTTACCACTTAGCAATGAGATTAAGTTCAACATATACGCTATTCATAAGGCTTGCGGTATCACTATTCTTGGACTAATCATAGTACGCATATTTTTTCGCGTCTTTACTTATGTTCCACGACTTCCAGCAAATTTTTCTCGGTTTGTAATCAATGCAAGTAAAACAGTACACTTTGGTTTATATTCTTTAATGGTGCTAATGCCACTATCTGGCTATGTTATGTCTTCTGCTTCTGGCAAAAAGATCAAGTATTTTTTTCATATCCCTTTGTTGATTAATCAAAACAAAGATCTAGCTAACACGGCTAATCAGCTACATTCGATGCTTGCATGTTTTATGGTACTCTTTATAATCTTGCATATACTTGGCGCTTTGAAACACACATTTATAGATAAGCAAAACATTTTTAAACGTATGATATAGGTTATATGTTAAGTAGCCTCTGGAAAAAAGGAACAGATTTTCTTGGTAGTGAGTTTGCGATAATGGGTGGTGCTATGAGCTGGGTTTCAGAGAGAAACTTGGTTTCGGCAATCTCAAACGCTGGTGGTTTTGGTGTAATTGCATGTGGTGCAATGTTTCCAGACCTATTGAAAAAAGAAATCATAGAGACACAGAAATTAACTAACAAATCATTTGGTGTAAACCTAATTACTATGCACCCAAAGTTGAGTGAGTTGATAGATGTGTGTATTGAAACGAAAGTAAGCCACATAGTTCTTGCCGGTGGACTGCCAACGAAGCCTAATATAGAAAAAATTAAGAGTGCAGGCATTAAAGTTATGTGCTTTGCACCAGCATTAAGCCTTGCGAAAAGGTTAGTAAAAATGGGAGTAGATGCGTTAATAATAGAAGGAATGGAAGCAGGCGGGCACATAGGGCCAGTTAGCACTTCTGTTCTCGCACAAGAGATATTGCCTCATTTTAAAAATGAACAAATACCAGTGTTTGTTGCAGGTGGAATAGGAAGAGGTGAAATGATAGTTAATTACTTAGAAATGGGGGCAAGTGGCTGTCAAATAGGTACATTATTTGTCTGCACTAATGAGTCAATTGCCCACAAAAATTTTAAGAAAGTGTTTATTAAATCAGCCGCACGTAATGCAATACCTTCTGTACAGATAAGTGCTGATTTTCCTGTAATTCCAGTAAGAGCTATAGCCAACAAAGCAAGTGATGATTTTATGAAGCATCAAAAAAAAGTTATTGATGAATACCAAAAGGGACAGATCTCAAAAGAAGATGGGCAGCTTGAAATAGAAAAGTTCTGGGCTGGAGCTTTAAGAAGAGCAGTAATTGATGGAGATGTTGAAACGGGATCTTTAATGGCCGGTCAAAGTGTTGGCATGGTTGATAGGGAAAAGCCTGTAAAAGAAGTGATAGACATATTAATTCAACAGGCAGATAATTATATTGAAATGTAGAAGTAAATAGTTAACCATAATTATCCATAATATAGCATAATTGCCCAGTTTTAATGTAAAATTAACGCTAAAGAGGTATCTATACATTTTATTTGTATGGAGGAGTCTATGCTAAGTCCTTTAAAAAAGCCTGAGAGTATGTACGACATTATATTCGAAGCAGTAACAAAAAAGCGAGAAGCTGTGCAAGAGACTGCCAGAAAATGCAAACAGTTGTTCAAGCAGGGAGCTAATCCTAAAACATTGGCTGAATTAGAAGAAATACTGAGAGAACGACAAGATGAGCAGACTATCACAAAACAATTAAAGTCATCCAAGCAAGGAACTAGTCCTGAAGCATTAGCTAAATTAAAAGAATCACTGAAAAAACAAAGAGAAGATTATGAGTGTTACATCCAACACTTTCTTCCAGCGTTGCTAAGAGAAATAACACAGTCAAAAAAACTAGACCAAGAAAAAGCAAAAGAAATAGGACGAATAATTTCAGAAATTACTAGCAAGAGCAGCAATAAATATTCGAAAATAGAAGAACAACCTATTAATTCCATAAAAGAAGAGATCCCAGTGTCAAGCACTGGGATGACAGAAAATAATGTAGAAAGTCTAATGACGCAGGATCAGACTCAACAGAAATTAGAAAGTCTAACTAAAGAAGAAGTGTGTGTTAGTGACTCAGATAGTGGAATAAATTCACCTGGCTTGGCATCAAGTAGTAGAAGGAGCAGTTTAACTTTAGTAACAAGCACTTCATCTGAGGAAAGGTTAAACTCAATACCAAGTGTTGCTGAAGAAAATAATAATCTACAAAAAGAGAATGAGAATCAAATGCAACCAGAGCAAACTGCACCAGAAGAGCCACAGGTGCAAGAAAGTGTAAACTCAGATGGTCAAGCAAATCCAGGTCAAGTTAAGGAGGAGTTATCCCAGGTGTCACCTCAGCGTGTAACCAAAGTAGAAGAATCAAAGACCCTAGTGTCAGCTACTCAGATGACAGGCGGTCAGACACAGGATTCAACGCAACCCGAAGAAAAAAGGGATAGAAAAAACGCCACTACAACCGTGCAGAAATTTTCTGTGAATAAGAAAAAGGGTGAAGATATTCCACTTAAACAACCCAATAACAGAAATCTTCACGTTGCACTCGTAGCAGGTTGTGCTCTCTCTACAATAGGGTGCATTGTTGCAGGAGCAATGACATCAGGACTGGTAGGAGCAGGACTACTTGCTATGGCTGCAGTGTTTGCTATAGCAGCAGTAGCTGAATTGCATTCAAACTTCCTATCAAGTAAATTAACATCCATTAATGTGGAACCTCTTGTTGATGATAAAAAGCTTACAGCATGTTCACATCTGTAAAAATTAAATATGTGTTACTTGTAGTGGATAAGTGAATTCAGTTCTTGCCTATTGATATAAAAGTTGTTATATCTGAGGAATATTTAAAGGGTATTTAGTTGATGCGCATTCAATTGAATAAAGTTTTGGTTTTTATAGCCTTATTAAGTTTCATTTTTGCATCATATTCTAGCGAAGCTTCGGTGAGTGATGAATTAAAGGATGTACAAGAAACGGTAAAAGATTTTATTTCTTCATTTTCAGTTAAAGATACTGTAGAAAATATGAGTCCTTCAACAATCATAGGGTTGTGTATAGCTGCGGTGATACTTGCAGTAGTGTTCAGAGGTCTAATCTTTTTTATGATAATGTTTGGTGTACTGATCATGATGTTTGGTAGTACAGAAAAGGCAACAGACTACTTAAAAGAAAAATTTAATTTTGCAAAAGATATAAAATTACAATCCGATAGCGAAAAAAAAGATAAAAATTAAGATAGTATTTTTATCTTTTTTAATTATCTTTATTGAATACGCATATGCAGCTAAAAGTACAAGCAATTAACTCTAAGTTTGAAAAAAAGAACAACTTAGCATTACTAGAGAGCATTGATTTAGATTTCATTCCTTATGCTTGTCATTACAATGAAGAAACTATACTAACAAAACAGGGAGAGTTGTTAAAAATAATCAAGTTAGAAGATTATTCTTCTGTTGATAATTACAGCGACCTTAGAACTGAAATTAGAAAAAGCATATCAAAAAATATTAATAGCCTATATTTTACCGTTTGGATTCATACTGTCCGAAAGCGCAATAAATTGAGCTTAAAATGGAATAAAACTGAAGACTTCTCTGATAAGCTACATTCAGCGCGGTTTGATAAACTCACTGATAGTAAATTACAGTATATAAATGAATTATATATTGTAATATTGTTTAGCGATTTTGGTAAGCATACTAATAATTCATTTTTTTTTAATAGAATAAAGAATAAGCATAAGCTGTCTTTACAAGAAAGCCACCAGGAGTTGCAAAAGATAACTGACTTAATTCACGATGATTTAGAACCTTTTGGAGCTAAAAAACTGGGTCTAAGATTTAGTGAAGGTAAAATATATTCTGAAATGATAGAATTTCTCCACTATATTGTTACATTAACGCACAAAGATTATCCAATACATGAAAGGGACCTGTCGCAATATATTAGAAATTTTAAAATAGCTTTTGGTTTCAATACGTTTCAGACAATCTTTGAAAATCAACAGAAATTTGGCTCTGTTTTCAGCATAAAGGAATACCGAGAAATCTCCTTAGGCAATATAGATAGGTGCTTGCAGCTTGAATCTGAATTTATCATTACAGAAATAATGATATTTACTAGTAATAGTAAGGCAATAAAAGAATTTAATAAACAAATTAACATGCTGCAAATTAGTGAGGATAATACCTTACTTAAAAGCTCAGGAATTGAAGAAATAATAGAGCTTGAAAAGACCTCTAGTCTAGACTTCTGCCAACAGAAAATTATTTTTACAATATTTGCAGACGATAGGAATAAGTTAGCCGAAAATATTAGTGATTTATCTTCTATAATGTCATTAATTGGCTTCATGATATTTAGAACTGATCTACATATGGAAAGTCATTTTTGGGCACAACTTCCGGGCAATTTTACCTTTATTACACAACCGAAAAATATATTAGCAAAATATGCTTGCAGTTTTGCTATGCTGCATGATTTTACGTCAGGTACATTAAAAGGAGGAAGGTGGAAAGAAGCGGTAACAGTTTTTTTCTCAAAAGAAGGAAATCCTTACTTCTTTAATTTCTATGGGAAAAGAAATAATGGCCATACTACGATACTTGGAGCTCCAAATTCAGGCAGAACTTCACTCATTAATTTCCTATTATCAGAATCAAGAAAGTTTAACCCAAGAATTGTCATATTGGATAACACTGGAAAGTCGATAATTTTTACTAAAGCAGTGAGTGGTAAATATTATATAATCGATCCGAAGTATAAGGACAAAAGCCTAAAATTTAATCCACTAAACATTGAAGATAGTGCTTCCAATCGCAATATGTTGGTTGAACTGATCAAAAGAATGGTAGCCGATACGAGCTTGGTGGACGTAGAAGAAAAGATAAGAAAAATTGTGGATTCTATATTTGCTATACCCAAGGAGTCACGTTCTATTGCGCAAATTTCTGAGGTGCTTTTGCTCCTCGGGGGTAAAATAAGTAGATGGTGTGACGGTGGTGAGTTTGCTTACTTATTTCAAGATGGTAATGAATCAGATATTGACTGGGAAACAAAAATTATATCTCTCAACACCGCAAACCTCACAAAACGAAAAGAATGTATGTCCGTGATACTTTACTATTTTTTATATTCTTTTGAGGCAAAATGTGATGGCTCGCCTGCAATACTTGTTTTGGATGAAGCATGGGAGATAAGTAATATCTTTCCTACAGAGAAAGAGTTTGATAACTGGATGCAAAGAATGACGGAACTAAATGTTGTAGTAATCCTAAGTACTGAAAACTTAAACCTCGCATTTGCTAGCAAATTTACTCAATATTTAGATAAACATGTTGATACAAGGATCTTGATGCCAAACGTCAATGCAAATAGGTTATACATGAAAGCATTTTCTTTATCGAAAGAGGAGCTGAATATAATTCTGCAGACGCCAACACAGGAAGGTTTATTTTTGATAAAGCAGTATAAAGGGTTAGTAACTTTAAATTTAGATTTAAAGAATATGCAAGAAATACATGTACTTTCAGCTAACAAAGAGACGATAAAGTATATGTACGAGGCAATAAAGGAAAAAGGAGAAGAAGTTAATGAGTGGTTACCGGTGTTTTATGAGAAGTGTAAAGCTTAAAGCTAAATTTTTCTTCCTAGTATTAATTTTGCTAATTGCAAGTAATGGATATTCTGATACCTGTGGAAAGATACGTTTTCACACTGAAGCTGAAGCTGCGGCTAACAAAACTGGAAAAGGCTTAGCAAATTTTTTTACCTTTAATTGGAGCAATCTAGATTTTGATGAAAAGTTATTACAATACATTAGAGTCACAGCAATAAAAGACCAAGGAATTGATGGTTATTTCAATCCAAGGATTCAAGTCTGTGATTACGAAGGAAAAGATAACTGCTATCAATTAGGTAACGGAACATCCTGCCGCCAAATATATGGAACACAGACAAGTGGAGCTGGAGTCTCTGCAGCAGTGTTTATTGATTGGGAAGGAGATACAGTGTTAAATGATGGAAAATTTAAGGAAGGGATTGCGAAAGGTCTCGAGTGGGAGTGGGTAGATAATGTTACTGATGAAGAAAAAAGGAAATTTGCTAATTCCCCTAAGATATGTGCTTGCAGCCAAAAAGCAGCCTGTATGGGGGATTTTTTCTCATTTTTTACTAAAATAGGTGAAGGAGCAAATATTTTTCGCCCTGAATATATGGCAAATACCTGTGATACTTGCTATCAGGAAAAAGTAAAATGTGCCCCTGTGCCACTTGCACCTAGCCCCCCTCCGTTCTGTGAGCAACTTGCGATGTCGCCTCCACAAGTTAGAATTGTTCCTATAACAGATGAAGACAATGATTACTTTAACCCTAAAGTTAAGGTAATAGCTGGTGATCTAATAGAAGAAGACGGAAAGATTGGAAAAGCATTAGATTTTCCCAGAAAATACAAAAAAGATAAAGCTAAGGAACGCCCTACTTCGGATGAAGTTAGGAAGCATTCTATTTTGGATAAAGATGGCACGACACATTACTTCAAAACTTATAGAGAAAAAGATAAGCTCTGCGCTGAATATCGTGGAACTCAAAGTAGAGATGAAAAAAATCCACAGTTCGTCCGCTGTTTTCCTGCACCACCTGCTCCAGAACCTGAGATAGTGGAGATAGTAAAAAGTAACACGCCTGGAAAACAGAGTAACACGTTAAAGATAAGAATGAAGATGAGTGAGAACACTTGTACTTATGAAGCACGTGGAACCTACAGCAATGGTTTATGTACTTTTAATGTTAATGCTGGTTCTTCTACAAACATTGGCCCTCTATCTTTAAAGGTAGTAAAACCGAGAATAGTTAAAAAAACAACTGATAGTAATAACGAAAAAAGTTATATTGATAATATTATAGAAGGTATATTAGAAAGTAATCCGCAACAATTTAAAGTTCTGAAAGAATATGACTATGTTCCTGATATTGAAACAGAATGTAAAGAGTTTCAAGGAAATAAATGCAAATTGAACAACTTAGGACAACCAGAAATAGAAGTAAAGTATAAAGAAAATTCTAACAGTAAAATGCTCTGTCTTTCTGGATGGCAGCCAGAACCAGAAGAGTTTGTTCTTGAAAGAGAAAATAAAATAATACCACTAAAATTAATGGGAACAAGATATACTAAATACAATGCTGTTTACTCCAAGGAATCAAATCAGTTCTATTATCTTCCAAGCAAGGAAAATAAAAGAGCCGATCTCTTAAACAGAGATCAGAGTGAGTTAGATAAAATAATATTCAATAAACAAGGGTATGTTTTCTTCCCTGATGAAAATGAGCAGAAGAAGGGAGAATGCAGTTATTGTGTGGAGAAAGATAGCAAAATAGACGAGAAATTAAAATCTAGTAAAGGACTGAAAGTAGTATACAAATTGACGGATGTAGAGCATAAAGAAGGATGTGAGCAAGGTGATGATGGTTGCATCTGCTTTAATGGAACATGCAGCCGTTCAACACGATATGTAGACAAAGAAAACACCCAATCTTTTTATACAAAGATTTCACAAGATGCAAATGGCGTTGTCACGCAACCAGAAGCACCAATAAAAGCAAACAGAACGGAGGTCTTTTACGCTGATAAATTGTGTAGGTTAGATTTAGAAGGTCTCACAGAGAAGTTAAAAGAGATAATCGAGAAACAACCGGAAAAAGAGAAACAAGAACCGGAAAAAAAGAGCGAAAAGTCCCATGATTTTGGAAATGGAAATCATGATGTGGATGGCTCACAAATAACATCTAGCCATGTTGAAATAGAAGTATGGGGAAGTGGTGAAGCAGGTCACATAAAAGATACACCCACTCTCTGCAAATTTCATGTAGATAATGCCACCAAGAAGGATGCCTGTTCCACTGAAACTAGAGCAGGAATGCCAGGAGATTATATTAAAGCTGAATTGGAAATTGATCTTGATTATCCTATCATTAACATTGAAGTTTCAGAGGGAGGAGGTAACCAAGAATCTAGATACACAGATAAGGATGGGGGTCCTATTTTTATAAGAAAGTGTCGTTTAGGCAAACAAGAGTGCAAGAATTTAATCACTATGGGAGGTGGAGGTATCTATAAAATGTATCCGGATAGAGATGATTATACGAATTATAAGGATTATACGAAAACAATAATTGATGATAGTGTAAAATTAAAAGGAACTATAGTAAAAGGATTGCCGTTTACTGAAGATAATAGGATAGCATATATAGAAAATGGTGAAATCAAGTATGAAACAGTAAAGTGTAGCAAGGGTTTTAGAAGCAGTAAACCTGGTGCAGGTGGTTGCATTGATAAAAGCAAAGGAATTTATGGTAAAGGCTCTGCAGGGCAGGTGAAGGTAACGCCTATTATAAAGGGATTTGACAAAAACATAATAAAGGATGCTATTGAAAAAAGAATAGGAGATCGATATGATCCCGGGGAGGTTAGGGATTTTTCGAGGAGTGAGTTTGACACGAGTTTAACTAAGATGATTGAAGAGGAACTCAAAAAAGAATTGTTAAGGTAAAAAGATATAACTCTGAAAATTATGCTCTCGTTTTAATAATTAATTAAAGTAAAGCATGTAGTAAATGGTGTATCTTAACAAAAAGGTATAACGAATGTAGGAGGGTGCTTTATGTCTCTAAAGAATAAAATTTCTGAGCTAATAGAACAACAATTTAGCATTAAATACCATGACAATTATTTGGCTACCACTATACATAAGTGGGCTGCAAGCGAAATATCTAATTCTATTGCTTTTTGCATAATTGGTTGTGGAAATTGCAAGATTGGATATCAAGATGTTGCAAATTCATTCAACATAACAAAAGAAGAAATTGATCAAGGTAATATTGCAAGCATAGAAAGCAAAATAAAAAGTGAAGCTGAAAAATCAGGTAGTGAGTTTCTTAAGTTGATTTCTAGAATGGATCAATCGCTAAGAGAACAAAGTGAAAAGTCTATTGTACAAATTTTAAACTCATCTGCTGAGGAGATGTTAAGGAGTTTCTGTGGACAATGTAATAGCCCTGTACAGGAGAGTAATTCTCCAGAACCTCAAGAAGTTAGTGCAACTCCTGCTTCATCTGAAGAGTCTGCTACAGAAGGTTTGGAAACTACTACTAATCAAGGTCTTTCGCCAGTCTAATCAACTCCCCATATAGATTCTTTCTGTACCCATGCTTTGCGTTTCGATGAGGACAGCAAACACCATTTTTCACTGCATTTTTTTATTTCTATTACAACGAACTTGTCTATTTTCATAGTAATCTTGCTGTCTACACTCTGTTTTTGATATCCATAAGTATCTTCTTTTATCATTGCGTGGTGCTTATCACTAAGCAGATTGCCTTTTATCCATCCGCAGTCTTCATCTATATCGCAGACCTTTTTCCAGCTCTCAAACTCTTCTATCACTTTTAGGGGCAGATTTTTGCAAGTGTATATCCATTTTATAGGATAGTGAAACCCTGGCCCTGTTCTCATGTTGATTTTGTTTGACTTTGTTGAAACAAAGTTATTAGCAAACAAGCTATGACTAAATAATAAAAACAATAGGATAATAGTACTGAACCAAGATCCCAGTGTCACGCACTGGGATGACGTGAGGGATAGTGTAACAGACTTATTCATCATAATTCACGATTAGATTGACATAAGATAAAGAGTAAATTAAAAATTGAATAGATCTTTAAATGCAAAATCAATGCCTATAGAAATATTAATGCCTGCTCTTTCACCGACAATGAGCAAAACTGGAGGAAAAATTGTAAAGTGGCATAAAAAAGAACAAGACAAAGTTGAAGTAGGCGACGTAATTGCTGAGATAGAGACTGATAAAGCCATAATGGAGTTTGAATCTATAGATGAAGGAGTTTTAGCAAAAATTTTAGTAACAGAAGGAACAAGTGGCGTGCCTGTAAATCAACCAATAGCTTTAATGCTGGAAGAAGGAGAAGATGAAAGTGCACTTAACAACTATACTTCAACTTCCATCAATAGTGCAGTTAAAAAGGAAGTGACAAAAAGTGCTGTTGATAATCAAAAATCAGAACACCAAGATTTAAACGGAAAGCCAACAAGTCATTCTTCGGTGTCATTCCAGCGCGTGACCAGAAGAAAAGAAGCATGGATCCCAGTGTCAGCTACTCAGATGACAGAGGGTTATGTAGAAGGTAGAATAAAAATAAGCCCATTAGCTAAGAAAATAGCTCAAAATGAAGGGGTTAATGTGCAGCAATTAAAAGGTACAGGACCATATGGTCGCATAATTAAGGCTGATGTGTTGGAGTCTTTAGGTAGTGGTACACGCATTGAAAGTCGTGAAAGGCCCGAGGAAGATACCATGGTTGAAGTAAGCAATATGCGCCAAGTGATAGCACAGCGCTTAACTGAATCCAAACAGAATGTTCCACATTTTTATTTAACTGTAGACTGCCAGGTTGATAAGTTAATATCGTTAAAAAACGAGATTAGCTCAGCAGATGAAAATAACAAAGTAACAATTAATGACCTAATCATAAAAGCTGCAGCTTTCAGCATGAAAAAATTTCCTGATATAAATTCTTCGTGGATAGATAATAAAATACTTAAATACTCGAATGTAGACATTTCAATCGCTGTGGCACTTGAAGATGGGCTAATTACTCCTATAGTAAAAAATGCTGATAAAAAGGGTATTTTATCTATATCAAAAGAAGTGAAAGATTTAGTAAGCAGAGCAAGATCTGGAAAATTAAGGCCAGAAGAATTTCAAGGAGGTGGGTTTACTATTTCCAATTTAGGAATGTTTGGTATAAAAGCCTTCAGTGCTATAATCAATCCGCCGCAATCTTGCATTATGGCAGTTGGTGCATCCAAAAAACAACCAATTGTTATGAATGAGAAAATAGAGATAGCAGAAATAATGACAGTAACACTTTCTGTTGACCATAGAGCAGTTGATGGAGCATTAGGAGCAAAATTTTTAAATGCCTTTAAGCATTATATAGAGAGTCCTCTGGCGATGCTTATTTGAAACCTATTAGCATCGTTATTACAAAATTAATACCTCTAAGTTTATAATTCTACTAGTTAATAGGCTTAGAGGTAAAAAAATGAATACTACAGTAGAAAAAAATAATCCAAAAATTTTTCCTAAAAATGAAGGAAAGATTAACTCAAAAGGCATGGTTGCCCCACCGGTACCACCAAGAGCACCAGAGACCAAGTTATCGTCGCAGAATGAGTTAGAAAAAATAGTAAAGCTTAAGAAAGTTGCTCCACCTGTTCCTCCGAAATCTTCCCAAGCTAAATTTGCTGGAATAAAAGCGATTTTTGAGCGAAATGCATCTCATTCCCAAGCAAATGATAGTAATAAAACAGTAAGTAGCAATCTTGGAAGAACATTTGGCCCAACAATGCAAAAACTCATGAAAGACAATATTCATAGCACTTCTAACAAACAACGCCGTGATTCAGGGGATAGTGGTATCAGTGATGTTAGTAGCAGTACTCTTGATAAAAAAGCTAAAGCTTACAATCCACTTGATTGGAATCCAATCTATCAAGGTAAAAAGCGCTTTAGCTTAGACAATATGTCGAGTAATTCGTCTTCATGTAGTGAAAAAAGCAATATTTCAGATATAAGCGATAAGTCTAATAATTCAAACATTGTCAGATGTAATATTACTAGGAGTAACAGTAAGGAAGACCTTCGTAAACCTGATGCTTCACATAATGACAAATCTGCAGGTAAAAAATTATCTAATGTCAACGTAAGCGAATTAATCAGAAAGTTTGAACAAGGTAATAACATAGTAAAGGGGCGTTAATCAAATATTACCCTATCTTTGTATATGCAAAGGTAGGGTATCTTTTCAAAATATTATATCCTTTATAGCTTTGTTAATTTTTGATTCCTTCTCTGTAAAAGCAGCTTCTAGAGAGGTTTTAAGTTTTTCCCATTCCTCTTGACCATTTAGAATTAAAGATTTATATTCATTTTCAATTTTTTCCAATGCTCTTTGACATGAGGAATCTAACTCCTCATACAAATCAGTATTTACTGATTGCAGTATTACCAAAAACGAAAACAAATTTGGAGCAGGTAATTCTTCTCTTGTGTAATTCAGAAGACACAGCTTTATTTTTTTTACGCAGTATTCTATTGTTTTTAACGATAGTAAAAGGCTTTCTGCATAAAATATAAAACTATCTACAATCAAATTTTTTGACTTTTTCGGTAATTTAATATTTTCAAATAGTTCTTTTGTAAATTTTTCTATCGGTTGCTTCGGTAAATGTAAAGAGAGATCAGTAAAAGATTTTAGGTCAAAATTTGGTCCAAGTATCGTGCTAATGGCTTTATGCACATTGCTCTTATCTTTACTTACAGAAATAATGAAAACCAGCCCCTCCACATCAAGCATATACTTTATAGATTCCAAAAAATCGACAACGAATTTAGGGCGGCACACATCAAGATTATCCACCATTATATAAATGTTTTTGTCTTTTCTAATTCTATTAACTACTTTTGCCAATTGTGTTTTAAAATCCTTAATGTTTTCTTCTCTTCTTTGAAGAGTATTCAACTCTCTCAGTACAGAACCAATATCTTTCCTATCAGCCTCTTTTGTAGCGTCAAGCAATACGGAAAGCATAGCAAGTGGAGATTTACTGATCAGCTTTCCTAGTGTGTTTAGAGAAAATAGTTCTTGGTTTATGTTCTTGAACTGTTGTATAACGCTTCTTTTTACTTCATACGATGCAAATAAATCTTCAAATAGAAAATTTAAAAAAGAAGGAAGTGGTTGATCCAGTGCATTGATATCCCATGCGTTATAGTAAGCTGCAATTTCATTTTGCTGTTTTAACTCTTTTACCCACTCTTTCAGAAAAAACGTCTTACCCCATCCGTCATATCCTTCTAAAGATATTATTGTAAAAAACTGATCAATCGTTTTAATTATAGTGTTGAATTTGCCTGAAAATTGCTTATAGTTTAGACGGTCATTTTCCCAAGCCGCCACTTGAAGTTGTGGCACTATTTTTTTCTTTTTGAATGTTATTAGCGATATAAGTTTTTTTAAGCACATGCCTTATTTTATATTTAACTCATATTCTTGTCTTGAAGTAAGTGCTATCCTCAGCGTTCCTTCATCTAGGTAGTCAATTTCTCCGCCCATTGGTATGCCGCAAGCAAGACGTGATATTTTCACATCCAAATTTTTTAGCAATTCAATTATATATTGTGCAGTAACTTGACCCTCTAATGTCGGATTAATTGCAATAATTATCTCTTCAACTTTAGATTTTGTCACTCTTTCCAGAATAGTATCAAGGTTAAGTTCTTTTGGACCTATGCCGTTTATTGCAGACAATCTGCCCCCCAAAACATGGTATAAACCTGAATATATATTTCCTTTTTCAAACGCCCATAGATCACCCAATTCTTCTACTACACACAGTAACTTAGTGTCACGTTTTGGGTTAGTACAAATAGAACAAGGTGATTTAGTATCTAGATTTCCGCAAATCTCACATTCTACTATAAGATCTGCTAGCTCTTTAATCAAAGATACAAGTGGTAGCATAACTTTCTCTTTGTTTTGGAGTAAATGTATAACCAACCTGCGTGATGATGATGGTCCTAAACTTGGCAATTTAGAAAAAGCATGAACTAGATTCTTTATGTTAATGTTCATTCAATAAATTCAGAATAGTTCATCAAATGGTAACATCAAACCCTTTGTAAAGAAAGTGGTAAGTTTCTCTTGATCCCACTTTGATTAGCTATAGAAAAAATTTTTTACTCTAACGCAAAAAATTACTTCCGCACACTTAAAGCCTGATTATAATAGACTTCTTGCATAACCCAAACTAAGTAGAAAAAAGGTATAGCTGACCCAAGCGAGACGTCATACCGCCGCAGTATCTCTAGATCCCGCTAACAAGTAGCGGGATGACTACCCCTACAACAACATTGCAAGTATTGATTTTTCTCCCCATGAGAAGAGTCTGGAAGCTCTTTCACTCTAAACACGATGTTCACATTCTCGAAATTAATCTCTATTCGCTTAACTAATGTCCTAATAATATCACGTTTAGTTAGTCAGTCCGCATTATCAAGACTTGAGTTAATACTAGAGGAAAACCCCTCTAAATTTGTTACTATTAGAGTGAACTCTTCTGTGAGTTTTTTCTGATCAAATGTTTTTTTCTTTTGTTCTTCAACCATTTTTAAGTTTTGTTTCATTGCTTTAATTCTTGGCTCAAATTCTTCTTGATCAATATATTCTTGAGCATCACTATCAATTAACCTTGCAATACCACGTTTTAATTTATCTTCTTGTGCTTCAAGCAAAGCGCTTTTTTGATCTAGTGGTAAGTTCTGAAAGTCTTCGTTTATACTCCTCTAATATTCTATTCGGATTTTTTAATAGATGCTTTACTTCTTCCCACACAGCTATGTCTAATGTATCTGTACGAATTAATTTGTTGTTACACATTTTATTACCACCAAAACGGCGTGCCAATACAACGATAATACACCTGATTATTAGTTTTTTTCCCTCCTTATTCCTTGCAGTGCTAGTACCATAATATGCATAATTACAAAGCTTACATACTACTAAACCTTGCAATAAATATCTTGCTCCTCTTTGTCTTGTTCTTGCTATTTTTCTATTCTCTGCTAATTGTTCTTGAACTATATCAAATAAATCTTCGTTTACTATACTAGGTACTTTAATATAAATCCAATCCTCTTTTGGAACAGGATAAGTAGAATAATTATCTTTTGGTTGCTCGCAGGAGTTTTTTTTGGTCTTATATATTTTAATTTTACGCCTAACCTTGTTTTACCAAAAGCTGCTTGTCCTCTATAAGCAGAGTTTTTTAACATACTCAAAACTACAGCCCTATCCCAATATTCTTTTCCTGTTCGCGTCATAACGGACATAGCACTTAGCCCACGACATACTTCTCCTATACTCGCTCTTTCTCTTCCTACCCAAAAAAATACTTTACGCACAACTTTAGCTTCTTCTTCATAAATTTCAAATAAGGCTTGTCCTGTCTCTGTATTTTTATTTATATAATGATAGCCATAAGGAGCAGCTCTCATTACACTTATATAACCCTTATTGGCTGCATAAATCTTTCCTCGGCAGCTTCCTTCCATGATTTTTGCACGTTCATATTCTGCTATCATACCTTGCATTTGTAATAGTAATTGAGATTCTGGATTATCGCTAATTTAAAAAAATGACTTCTACTCCTAGTTTCTTGAACTCTTCAAGTAATACCATCTGATATGCATACTTGCGAGATAAACGATCAGGAGAATGAATATAAACCTTATCAATGCTACCTTCTGCTATTTTATCACGTAATTTTTCTAAACCAGGACGGATTATATTAGAACCATTATCAATAAATTTATATTCATTTAATAATTTATGTCCGTCCATACTAATTTGATTCTCTATAGCAGCAATTTGACTTGCTATTGTACCTTCTTGTGCTTGTCTCCCTGAAGAAACTCTTGCATATAATCTAACTGTTACCATTTAACCCTCCTCAAATCTACTTTCTTACATTCAGAGTTTTCTTCCTTTTTGCTCACTTTTATTGGTTTACTTAACACTAATTTTTCATATGCATCTAATAGATACAACTCTGCTAATCTATTCACTTCATAACTACAACGAATACAAACTATTAATTTCTTGTTGCCCATTAGCTCTCCCATATGTTATTCATCGAGACATATGGTTATTTGATCACTAGCTCTATAAATAAATTCAACTCTCTGTTCTTTTTGTAGAAGCTTTCGGGAAATAGTTTTCTCAAGTTTCAGATTTCTTCCAATATTGTTGGCGGAGTCCCTACGTCATACCGCCGCGGTATCTCTTAGCCGCTAACAAGTAGCGGGATGACGATTCTTCAAATCGTCAAGGTGTCATCCCAGTGCCCTGACTACTTGGATCCAGAAAACTTAACTTTAAATAAGTGGCTGCATAATAAAGACTAGATTCCAGCGGGCTTTGTTGCATCGCTACTTATGAAAGGCTAACTATAGCTAGGATTATAAGCAACCTATTGAAAATCTTGTTTTTTTGCAATCAATCTGATCAAATTTAAGAATAGTAATTTATTATTTATATTAATAAACTTAATTCTATTGAAAATAGCTAAAGCATTGAAATTCTTGAATTTTAGCCGGATTAGTGAGTGGTAGTGAAATTTCTTTTACTCAAATTTAGGTATTCACTGACCGTTCTTGTTATAAATACCAGAATAATAAGCTACTGATATTCTCCATCTTTTTTATCTTTAATCCATCATAGCTAGCGATGCAACAAAGCCATTCCAGCGTCACGCGCTGGAATGACACCATTTTCGGTCTCTTAAGTTGCTTTAGCTACAAACATTAAGAAATTTACCAAATAAAAAAAAGGCAAAGAACTCCCGTGGTGCGAGTTTTGACTCTATATTACTGTAAGTGGCGCTGTAATAATGTGCTAACGCTTAAAATAAGCGCGATTTGGTTGAATGTAGAAAAAATAAAAAAGACATGCAGCCGCTATAATTTTATGTAATCCGCCAATAAATACCCTGAGTTTTTTACTGAATTTTGTCATTGAGCCTGCAGGTCAAAAACAAGTTTTGAGTCATAAATACCCTTACTATCATGATAAGGGGACTGGCGAAACTTGTAAAGTAATTTTTTGCAATATCAGGGGATAATTTCGACCATAAACCCCTACCAATAAATTTTAACAAAAATACTTTAGTGCATTTTCAAATATAAGCATTCCATCACCATATTTTGGCACAGCAATACCTAAACGCTTGCTCTTTTCTTTTTCAAGAGGCCAATTATCTTGCTGAGTAAAAAATATTCCCCTCTCTGGATGGGGCATTAAAGCTAGCACTCTTCCACTTTTATCTGATAAAGCTGCTAGGTCGTATGTAGATCCGTTCGGATTGTAAGGAAATTGTAGGTTAGCATAGTTGCCATTTTCATCAATGTAACGTAATGCGGTGGAATTGTTCTCAATCAATTGGTTCAAAATATCTTGATCCATAAAAAATTTGCCTTCCCCATGAGCAATAGGGAGATATAGTTCACTCAGGCCCCGTAGCCAAACAGAATTACTCTGCGGATTAACTCCCACTCTAATCCAACGGCATTGATAATTGCCTATATCATTATGGATTAAAGCTAGACTAGAGAACTCTGGAATTAATTTTACTAATATCTGACAACCATTACATATTCCTATAATCAGCTTGTCCTGAGATAAAAACTCTTGAAACTCATCCAACAAGTTGTTTTTAATACGTAAAGCAAACGCATTACCAGCACCAGTGTCATCACCATAGGAAAAACCTCCTGGAATTGCAAGTATATTGCTTAATTTCAGTTCACTTGGATTATCTATGATATCATTAATGTGAACGATTTTTACTTCAATATTACTAATACCAAGTTTTCTGCTGCATTCCATAAATGCAAATGCGGTTTCTTTTTCGCAATTTAAGCCATAACCAGATAGGACTGTGATTTTCATGAATTGCTAAAAATTAAAAAATTCGAATTTCTTTTTTACAAAATTTGCTACTAAATTTAACGCAAATAACACCAATAATAAAGCTATAATTGCAATAGCAGCAAGTTCAATAAATGCAATTTCAGGACTACTTGACCATATGTATATTTGTACAGGCAGAACAGTCGCCGGATCGAAAAAGGACGTAGGTGTATCAGCAATAAATGCTACCATACCTATCATAAGTAAAGGGGAAGATTCACCTAAAATCCTTGCAATTGCAAGCACAGTACCATGTATTATTCTTGGTAACGCAATCGGTAAAGAGTGATCTAATATCACCTTGATGTGAGGCGCACCGAGCGCAAACGCTGCATCTTTTATCGTAATAGGAACATTCGCAAAGGCATTTTTTGTTGCAATTATAATATTAGGTAACATCATAAATGAAAGAGTCATTCCACCAACAAGTGGTGAAGAGCGTGGTAGCCCAAATATGCCAAGATAGAGAGTTAAGCCCACTACACCAAATATTATTGAAGGCACTGCAGCAAGATTATTCATGCTAATTTCTACAATATTAGTCATTAGCCTATTTTTAGGCATAAATTCGTAAAGACAGATGCCCGACATAATCCCTATTGGTAATGCTAATGCTAGGCACACTATAATTGTCATTAATGAACCGATAAATGCCCCTAAAATCCCTGCATTCTCAGGTTCACGAGAGTCAGATTTAAGGAATAAAGACTTATTAAAAAATTTTTTCACTCTCCTCTTTTCTTTTAGCCAATCAAGTAATTTAGCATAACGATCATTCAAATGTTTATCTTTATTTATTGAATTAATTATACTTGACGCGGTAAACCAGATCTCATATTCACCACTATCTTTTACTTTCTTACGAAAAAATTTCTCTAGTTCTTTGTAAGAATTACGACTTAAAATTTCGTCACTGTCTTTAAAATCAGTTCCTTTAAACACCTTACGTAAAGAATCGTTGAGTAAGCCAATGGACTTATACCGCAAATCACTAGGATTATTTGTTAAAGTAAGATCAGCACTTATTTCAATTGGCAATAAAATTTTCGTTACTGTTAAGGCACTGTAAGAGTTAACTAATATACTCAACAATATACACACAGGACAGCCAAGTGAGATAACTAGTGCCGTGAAAGAGCAAAAGCGTAACGCTCTGTTCTTTTTATTTTTCCTTTTTATACGAGCATGTACACGCCTTGACTGAAGTAATTTAAGGAATTTTTTCTTTATACTCATTTATTTTTCCTGGATCCTATCGTCAAGCCCACAGCTGTACAAACGTCCAGTTTAATAAACGTTGATGTCATTCCAGTGCTTGACACTGGAATCCAGTTATAAAAATATTTACAAATCAGGCAATTGGTAACAGACTCCATGCTAAAAACAACATCCATGATATAGAATAAGGTAGATCCCAGTATCAGCTACTTGGATGACACTGGGGAAGTGCTGGGATGACACAATTGACATCACTCCCTATTGTATCTACTTAGATTTCTTTTTAACATAAGTAGTACGCTCTTTGATCCTTGCAGCTTTTCCAAATAGTTTGCATAGATAATACAGTTTTGCTCTACGAACCTTTCCTTTTCTTGTCACTTGCACTGAAACCAGTGCAGGAGAATAAACAAAAAATTGAGACACTATACTTTCTCCGCGGCTCACTTTTCTGACTGCAAAAGAAGAATGTAACCCGCGGTTCCTTTTTGATATACATACACCTCCAAATATCTGTATACGTTCACTTGCACCGTCAACTACTTTAAAAGTGACCTTCAAATCATCACCAGGACGAAATTCTGGTATTTCTTTAGCTAACACTTGCATTTGCTGTTCGTTAAATTTTTTAAGTAAATTTGTCATTTATCTCTCCATTCAATAATTCAGGCCTACGCTTTTTTGTTATAACATGAGACTGCTTCTGCCTCCAATCACTTATTTTTTTGTGATTGCCAGATAACAAAACCTCAGGTACTTTATATCCCTTCCACTGCTCAGGTCTAGTATATTGAGGATATTCAAGCATACCACCATCATAACTAAAACTTTCTTCAATAATACTATCGGTATTATTTACTACACCTGGAAGAAGTCTAATGCATGCATCGAGAACCACCATCGCAGCTGGCTCACCTCCTGAAAGTATATAATCTCCGATACTTAATTCATAAGGAGTATACGCATCAATTATCCTTTGGTCAATACCTTCAAATCGACCACACAATATTGTTATATGAGGAAACTCTAATAATTCTCTGGCAATATTCTGATTAAACTTAGTTCCAGATGGAGTCATGTAAATAAACTTAGTGTTTTTATGAACAGAGAGCATACTATCTACTGCATCACCAACTACATCAGAACGCATAACCATTCCTGCTCCACCTCCATATGGAACATCATCCACAGTTGAATGTTTATCTTTCGCAAAAGAACGAATATTTATTACTTCAAGGTTCCATATTTTTTTTTCTAACGCTTTTCCGGCAAGAGAATAGTTCAAAAACCCGGGGAACATTTCTGGAAATATGGTTAATATTGTAACATTGAATGCCATTAAGGTTTATTTTAAGTTATTTGGAGCTATACTCTAAGAACAGTAAATTGATATAATATATAGTTAAATTAAGCATGTCACTGAATAAAACAATATACGAAGGTAAAGCGAAAGTCATTATTGAAACTGAAGACTCATCAACTGTTATACAGCACTTTAAAGATGATGTTACAGCATTCAATAAGAAAAAATATGAAATTATTGAGGGCAAAGGAATAATTAATAATCATGTTAGTGCTTTTATCATGGAAAAGCTTGAAGAAGCAGGAACTAGCACGCACTTTATAAAAACTCTAAACGAAAGAGAACAGCTAGTCAAAAAGCTCAAGATAATACCTCTTGAGGTGGTAGTTAGAAATGTTGCAGCTGGCAGCTTTTGCAAACGTTTTAATATCAAAGAAGGTGAGGCACTTACATCTCCTATAATCGAGTTTTTTTACAAAAATGATGACCTAGCCGACCCAATGGTGAATGAAAATCACATACTGTATTTTGATTGGCTATCTAGCAAAGAAATGGATGAAGTTAAAACTACAACTTTAAAAATCAACGAAATCTTAGTCCACCTATTTTCAAATGCAAGTATATATTTAGTTGATCTCAAGTTAGAATTTGGCAGATTAATAAATGACAGTACTAAAATCATTTTAGCCGATGAAATCAGCCCTGATAACTGCAGGTTATGGGATAAAAATACTTATAAAAAGCTAGATAAAGACGTCTTTCGTTTGAATTTAGGAGATTTAAAGGAAGCGTACCTAGAAGTTGCAAAAAGACTGTCAGTAAAGTTAGACTAACTAAATACTACTCTATCAAGTGGAGGGTTACATGCCTCATCAAGTTTTCCAATAATTTCAATTTTTTCTCCACGTTTTTGGAAATGATTTTTCACGTTTTGCATATTCTCAGGACTTACGATCAATACCATGCCAATACCACAATTAAATGTTTTTAGCATTTCTTTCTTCTCTATTTTACCCTCCTTTGTTAGCCATAAAAATATATCTGGCCATTTCCAGGAATTAATGTCTATGTTTGCAAATAAGTTTTTTGGAAGAATCCGCGGAATATTATCTATCAAGCCACCACCTGTTATATGTGCAATGCCTTTTACCTTTGGCATAATAGGCAACAAAGAATCAACATATATTTTTGTTGGTTCGAGCAACACTTCTTTCCAAAGCTGATTATTCCATGGAGATGAGTCGTTATAATTTATACCTAAGCCTTTGAAAATATGGCGCACCAAAGAAAACCCATTTGAGTGAATTCCACTTGACTCTAAGCCAACTATATAATCACCTACTTTCATCATGCTACAGTTTGGAAGAATTTGCTTTCGATCAACTACACCAACCACAAACCCTGCAAGGTCATAGTGATTATTATCATACATTCCAGGCATTTCTGCAGTTTCCCCACCAACCAATGCTATTTTAGCTTGCTTGCACCCCTTTGCAATGCCTTGGACCACAGATAATAAAACGTCCTTGCTCAAAACGCCTGTTGCAAAGTAATCAAGGAAAAATAAAGGCGTTGCTCCTTGTGCAAGTAAGTCATTTACACACATTGCAACTAAATCTATACCTATAGTATCATGCCTATTCACTTCTTGAGCTATCAATAGTTTCGTACCTACTCCATCAGTTGAGGAAACAAGTACTGGATGGTCATATTTCTTACTTAGTGCAGCAAAATCAAACAACGCAGAAAATGAACCTACTTCGCTGATTACTTCTTCTCTAGTAGTTTCTTGAGCAATAGGCTTGACTTCTTTTATTAACTTATTATATAGTTCAAGATCTATTCCTGATCTGATATAAGTATTCATAATCCTTCTATAAATTTTAAAATTGTTAATACTATATTAATGCCTTGATATAAAAAGTGCAACGAAACTTTCTCTTAATTGACTATTATATGTTTACCAATATAGGGTAACTTAAATCATTTATAATTATCCAATGAACAAAAACATCAAAAACATACTGTTAATAACGGAGCTGCTATCAGGACGGCTGCTTCATGACTTTGCTAACTCTATGAATGGAATAATGTTTGGCTTAGAAGAGCTTGAAGTAATAGATAAGAACGATGCTGATGCGCAGAAGGAAGCGTTGTCGTTTCTTAAAGAAAGCTCCGATGATTTAATATATAAACATAAAGTTATGAAGCAGGCATATTCTTCTTCAGCAGATAATTACAGCTTTGATCAGACCAAATCTAATATCGAAAATTATTTATTAAAAAAAAAGTAAAGCTTACGTGGAAAATAGACGCATACTCTGCAAAAAATAAGGAAGATTTAATTGAAAAGATAAATAAGATAATTTCTAATATGGTGCTAACTATAGCCAGCGCAGTGGCGGAAGTTGAACTAGTGTCTGTTTTACTGAGTCAAACAGAAGATAAAATGCTATTAACTATAAAAATTCTAAATGAACACAAACCAATAAGCAAATCATTAGTAGACAAATTAATCAAAAAAAATGACACTAATTTAAATACAAAAGATATTAATATCTATATGACCTCTTTATTATTAGAGTACTATAAAACTGAAATGCATTGTACTTGCGAAAATAATTTGCTGGAGATAGGTTTAACTATACCTTGAGTTGCATATTTGGTTATTACAACTTTTTCTTCGTTTCAAGGCAACCGACAAGGGGTACCAAATCTAATTTTTGTAATCACTTAAGTCTAGTACTATTTTATTAATGTAGCGCTCATTTGCATCTTTGATGATAAACTTCATACCATTTTTATATTTAATGACTTCATCTACAGAAGGCACTTTACCAGCAATCGAAAGAATCAAACCACCAAGTGTAACATAGTCTTCTTCAGGGTCACGTAATTCTATTTTTAGATCCTCTTCTATATCCTTTATAAGAACCCTTGCTGACACTTCAAACTTATTTTGAGACAATTCAGTAATGGTATATTCTGAATTTATTTCGTTCTCACTATCAATGTTTGGTATTAGCTCCTCTATAAGATCGGTCATTGAAATTAAACCATCAGTTCCACCATATTCATCCAATACAATAGCTAAGTATGACTTAGAAGATTTCATCCTAACAAAAAGATTAGTTGTCTTCATCGAGGGCGGAACAAATATTACGCTTTGTATAATATTTCTCAGATTAAAATTTTTATCCCTATTAAAAATAACATCTTTTACATAAAAAAAGCCTATTACGTTATCAAAGTTATTTCTATAAATTGGTATTTTAGTGTGGCAAGTGTTTTTTATCTTCTTTATTATTTCACGCTCGCTTGACTCAATGTCTACTGCGCATATCTCTGTACGTGGAGTCATTATATCCATTATACCACAATCGCGGAATTTTAATAGACCATTAAATATATTAAGGTCTGGCAGATCTTTCATTAATGCTTCAGTCGCACACTTTTTCAACACAGAAGCTTTTTTGAAAAGGAAGAGAAAAATTCTATATGCTATTTTTTCTACTAAGGTTCCTTTTTTACTCAATTTATTCCCTGTAATGGCAAAAACGTTTTCAGATCAGATTTATCAAGAAAACTGTTATTAAATGTTTAATAAGCATGTGAATAATGTCAAATTAATTTGTGAATTATTTGTTGATATAAAATACCAACAATTGATCAACAGTTTTTTCAACGACATATACATAGTTATGTAACAATGCATGATGGTAAAATGTTTTCCATAAAAGAAAATTACTAACACTCTGAACATCTTACTTATACACATAAATCATAACAGAAAATCAATAGCATATAGAAGTTGTTAACATATTTATCCACAAATTAAACAACGCCAATTTTTACTGAATTTTAAGTTAGTAACAAGTTGTTGATAGAACTATTATTACTACTATACTTTAGTATACAGAAAAATAGATAAAATAGAT